>CAYUAN010000321.1:0-13260 GCA_964442545.1 uncultured Prolixibacteraceae bacterium
TTCCCTGAGTTGCAAATGTAGTAATATCCTGAGTTCGATTTATTATTTTTAGCGTGAAGCTGTGTTATCGGATTTTTTTCGGAAAAATATCAATCATAAATCCGGAAATAAAAAAAGGCCGTTTCTTCCGGAAAAGAAACGGCCTCTTCAAATCTTAGAAACAAAAAAACTATAAATCTTCGTGTTTCAATCGCTTGAGTACCGAGAAGGCTGAATCAACATCTTTGTCGTTTACCACCACCGTAAATTCGTGGGTAGTGGAAATAATTTCCAGAATATTGATGCCTTCGTAGGCGAGCTTTTTCAAAATATGATAGTAGATACCATAAACCTGAGAATTTTCTTCGGGTAATTTGATGGTGATTGATGATAAGTCGGTAATCTTATATGTCAACATTTCATTTTTGAAAATATCGGCAACCACATTACTCATTACATCACTTAACACAAGAGTGGTTTCGTAAATCCCTTGCGAGAAAGTGTAAAAAATCTCTTTTCGTGAACTAATTTGCTCAAGCAATTTTGTTTGGCACTGAATCAAGGTGTCGGAGTTGCGGTAAGTATAATCGGCCAAATTGGAACGAACGATAATATCGCCCAATAATCCGATTACCTTTTTTACACGCAGGTTGATTTGAAAATTAATGGTTGGCTTTAAGCGTTTTAAAGCCATTACAATAGCACCATGTTTTACATCCTTGTTCAGCTTACTGCTTACTTCCGGCTGTATCTCACGAGCCAGGGAAGAAAGGTTAATCAGCCCGCTGGCCAGAGTCTCTTCCAGAAACGGCTTCCGGCTGACAATTTCGTTTACTGCTTCACTAATTGTAATCACGTCTATTCTTTTTAATTATTGTTGTATTTATAACGCAAAATTACATAATTTATATAAATCTGTAAATATTTAAAATATTTTAACATCTAAAAATCAATGAGTTTTAGAAAAATAAGATAAATAAAAGGTGATATTAGTTAATCTAAACGGCAGAATAACAATGTTTAACGAAGTCGTGAATAAAATTGAGGCATACCTCCCGGGCCTCAATAAAGCCCATATGGGCAACATTTTCCAAAATTAACACTTCGCTATGTTGCGCGGCGCTAATTTGATTGTACATCATATCCAGAGGGGTGCGCGGGTCTTTTTTGCCGATAATGAAGAGCACGGGTACATTTGTGTTTTTCAGCAATCTCATCTTATCAGTTCGCCGGCGCATACCGGCCAGGGCGGCAATAATTCCTTCTTTCTCCATCAAGCGGGATTCTTCCTGCAAGGCTTTAATCTCCTTTTGATAGATTTCTTGATTTTTCAGGGCAAAAAGGTCGGGGATAAAACCGGAGATAAAGTCTTTATGATTTTCCCGTACCACATTGATTGCTCTTCCGCGATTGATTTTTGCTTCCGTACTGTCGGCCAGGGCGTGTGAATGAAACAGCCCAAACCCCTTACATGATTGAGGAAACATATCAGCCAGGGCCAAACTGACATAGCCGCCCATGGAATGTCCGACAACCACAAATTCATTGATTTGCAATAATTCGAGCAGGTGCATGGCCACCTGTGCCATTTGTTCCATACTATGTGTTTCGCCCAGCATTTCGCTTTGTCCGTGGCCGGGCAAATCAAGTGTAATTACTTTGAAATCTTTACTGAGCATTTCCCTGTAATGATTCCATATATTCTGATTTTCCAGAAAACCGTGCAATAATAATAAGGTCTTACCTTTTCCCGCGGTGCGGTAAAATATTTTTTTGCCTTGAAAGTCGAAATAGTTATTCACGCTTTAAAAATTTTGTCATCCTGATTGTATAACGGAAAATGCTGTTTTTCGTTGCATAAAAATAGCAGCTTTACATAAAATACAAAAAGCTTATATTTGCATTAAGCGCTTTCGGTACGATTTTCGTAAAGATCGCCATAATTAAAAGCTTATTCTATGATTGGTCGAGTACATAAACTTAAGGGTATTTTGCTTGTTTTTATGCTGTTGTTTTCTGTAACGGCCTATGGGCAGTATTCGGTAAATGATGTGAAAGAGCAAGCGATTCAGGCTTTGAAAACAGGTGATACGGAAACATTTACCTCTTTTTTCAATAATCCGATTGATTTGAGTTTACCCTATAATGATGATTCATATAGCAGCCAGCAGGCTTCGGTGATTGTATCGAAATTTCTGTTGCAGTATAAAGTAAAAAGCTTTGAGGTAAAGCAAAGCGGGCATTCGTCCGATGGTTCTGTTTTTGTTATCGGGGTGTATCATGCGCGCAACGGACAGGTGTTCCGGGTGTATATGTTGATAAAGATGCAAAGCAGTTCGGCTTTTATCCATCTTTTGGAATTTGAAGAGGAATAATCTATGAATATTGATGAATTGATAAAACTGGCCCTGGCCGAAGATGTGGGCGACGGGGATCATACTTCATTATCCACTATTCCGCCAGGGGCTTACGGCAAAGCGGAGTTGTTGATTAAGGAAAAAGGTGTTTTGGCCGGTGTGGATGTTGCACGCCGGGTTTTTTATGCCGTAAATCCCGGGATAAAGTTCGATTTGCTGATTGATGACGGCACCGCCGTTGTGCCCGGTGACGTGGCTTTCCGGGTGGAAGGCCCTTCCGCCTTGTTGCTTACCGCCGAACGCCTGGCGTTGAATTTTATGCAACGAATGAGCGGTATTGCGACCAAAACACGCCACTATGTTGACCTGATTGCCGGTACGGGTGCCCGGATTTTGGATACCCGCAAAACTACACCATTGATGCGTGCCCTGGAAAAACAGGCTGTAGTATTGGGGGGTGGTTATAATCACCGCTTTGGTTTATATGATATGATAATGATTAAAGACAATCATATCGATTTTGCCGGAGGCATCAGTAAGGCCATTGAAGCGGCACATAAATATTTAAAAGCGCATAAAAAAGATCTGAAAATTGAAATCGAGGTGCGGGGTTTTGCGGAGTTGGAAGAGGTGTTGTCCCACGGAAAGGTGGATCGCATTATGCTGGATAATTTCACCCCCGACGATATTCGTAAAGCTTTGAAAATTATCGATGGAAAATACGAAACGGAAGCTTCCGGAGGTATTACCGAAAACAGTATTCGTGCCTATGCCGAAACGGGCGTTGATTTTATTTCGGTGGGTGCCCTCACGCATCATATTCGCAGTTTGGATATGAGTTTAAAAGCGATTGATTAAATAATTCTTTATGAGTTCAGCCGGAATCATAAACAAAATTCTTCGCTGGCGGACTGTTCGCCTGGTGCGGATATGGCTGATGCGTGCTACCTTGCCCGGTTTTGACGGCATACCTTTATACAATGTGCTGGTTTTCTTTTTCCGTTCATTAACCAAAGGAGCTATAACACAGCGGGCAGCGGCCATTTCGTTTAACTTCTTTTTAGCCCTTTTTCCGGCCATACTCTTTTTCTTCACCCTGATTCCGTATATCCCCATAGATAATTTTCAGGCCACCCTGATGGCGCTTATTGAAGATTCCGTTCCCAGAGCTACTTTTCATACCATCGAAACCACGGTGATGGAAATCGTAATGCGCCCCCACGACAGCCTGATGTCCATTGGTTTTTTTATGGCTTTATTCTTTGCCACCAATGGTTTTAAAAGTATTATGACAGCATTCGAAACCTCGGTTTATAATGAAGAGGATCGTCCGTTTTTCAAGACACAGCTTGTGGCGCTGTTTTTGTTGATTATCACTTCGTTGGTAACTATTATAACCATTAGTTTAATCACCTTTAACCGTGTTTTTCTGGACTTTTTAGTCGAATATAAATTTTTGAAAAACAATGAATTTTATTATTGGCTGATTTATGTGGTCAATATTATTCTGGAAGTGTTGATGATTTTCTTCAGCGTTTCCTTTATCTACTATTACGCACCCGTCAATCGCAAACAATATCGTTTTATTTCGGCCGGTTCCACCTTTGCTACCATTTTATTCGTGCTCACTTTTATCGGTTTTGATGCCTATATCACGCATTTCAGCCGCTACAATGTGCTCTACGGATCCATCGGAACATTGATTATTATTCTGATGTGGATTTATGTTAATTCCATTGTATTGCTTATCGGTTTTGAGTTGAATGCATCCATAAAAACTTTGCGTAAATCAGATCATTTTTCCCTTTTCAAATCGAAGAAAGAGATTAGGTCGATGCAAAAGAAAATGGAAAAAGAGCGTAAGCTGGAAGCGAAAAAGAACGACTCGGATTAAATTTGCCCGGTCCGGGTGGCAAACGGGCAAAATCCCCGGAATTCAGCGGTATAAATTACCCCTAAATATTTCATACTTTTACCTGCGCAAACAATCACTCAATAAGCTGCATTTATGGGCAAAATTTTTACGGCAATCTACAGCTGGATTCAACGAAAACCCAAGTCGGGATTTGCTCTGCTCTTGCTTATTATTTTGCTTTCCGCCTTGTCGGTTTCCCGCCTGCATTTTGTGGAGGATATCAGTCGTATTGTTCCCGAGAATAAAGAGGAAATTGCAAAAACAAGTGCTTTGTTCAGCCGGGCGCGCCTGATGGAAAAGGTGGTATTTACGCTCACCGCGGACGACAGTATTCCGCAATCAAATTTGTTAGCCGCTTATGCCTCCCGCTTTATTCAACAGCTCGATTCTTTGCGCCCGGAATATATCAGTGAAATTCAAGGGCGGGTACCGCAAAGAAAAATGCTGGGCTACTACAATTATTTCTACCGGCATTTGCCAATATACCTGACGGAAGATGATTATAAAACCCTGGATTCGCTCTTGCAAAAAGAGCAGATAGAAGCCGCCATAAAAGCCGATTACCGTGCGTTTATGCTGCCTGCGGAGTTTGGTATGAAATCCTTTATCCGCCGCGACCCTTTAAGCTTAACACGCCTGGGGCTGAATAAATTACAAAGCTTTCGCCCCAATGATGATTTTAGTCTCGAACACGAATACATCTTTACCGCCGACCGCAAAACCCTTTTGTTTTTTGTAAGCCTGGCTAAGCCGAAACAAAGTGACAAAACTTTGGAATTTGAGCAGGAGGTGCGCAAGATTGAAGCAAGTTTGAAAAAGATTCCGGAATACCAAAAGATTAAAATTGACTTTTTCGGTGCTCCGATGGTGGCGGCAGCCAATGCGCAACAAATAAAAAAAGATATTCAGCTTACGGTAAGCATAGCCGTGCTGCTGCTCTTGATTATCATTACTTTGTTTTTCAAATCGGCACGGGCCGTATTTATCATTTTTATGCCCGCCCTGCTGGGCGCCTTGGTTTCATTGGCTTTACTCGCTTTATTTAAACCGGAGTTGTCGTTGATTTCCCTGGGTATCGGTGCCGTGCTTTTGGGTATTTCGGTGGATTTCGCCCTGCACATTTATGCACATTATCGCGAGAATGAAAATATTGACCGCATTTTTGACGATTTAAGCGAACCGATTTTAATCAGCAGCTTGACTACCGGAGCGGCCTTTGCCAGTCTGATGTTGCTCAAAAGCGAAGTGATGGGCGACCTGGGTGTTTTCCTGGCCATCAGTGTGGTTTCCAGCGCCCTGTTTAGTCTTTTGCTTTTCCCCCACTTACTTAAGAAGAAGAAATCCGGCGAAAAGGCTGCTGCTTCCACCTGGATTGACGCCCTGGCCCGTGTGGACTTAAGCCGCAAAAAATATGTGGTCATCGCCGTCTTGATTATTACCGCCTTTTTCCTCTTCAGTGATAAAGGGGTTTATTTCGACAGGGATTTATACAAAAGCAATTATATGCCGCCAGGCCTCCGGCAGTCGGAAAGTCATATAAACCAAATTATCGGGAGCGATAAAAACCGCTCGGTATATATTGCCTCTTTTGGCCGCTCGCTGGAGGAGGCCCTGGAGCAAAACGAATCGCTGGCCCCCGGTTTTAAGCAAATTGTTGCCGACAGCATCGCCCCGCAAATTGTGAATATTTCCCAAATAGTGCCATCGCTGAAAACCCAGAAAGAGCGGCTCAAGCGTTGGAATAATTACTGGACTCCCGATCGCCGTAAGCAGGTGCGGGAAATGATTTTGGAGGCGGCTCGCCCCTATAAATTCAAGGAAAGCTCCTTTAGTGCGTTTTACGATTTTATTGACAGCAACCATACGCAAACCGTTCCGCTTAGTGATAACATACTTTATCAGCAACTGGCGCGCGATTATGTAGTGGAGCTGGATAGCGGTTTCGCGGTAATCAGTCAGGCGGATGTGCCCAAAGAGGGTGCTGCACAAAATCGGTTGCAAGAAATTTTTGCCGGCAGCAGTGCCCTGGTGATGGATAAACTGCATTATGCGCAGGAGATAATTTCGGGTTTGAAACAGGGTTTTGATCAATTGGTATATATCTCGCTCGGCCTGGTGTTTCTTATTTTGCTCATCAGTTTTGGGCGTATCGAGCTGGCCGTCATCAGCTTTTTGCCTGTTAGTGTGAGCTGGCTGTGGATAGTGGGGATAATGGATTTATTTGGCCTGCAGTTCAATATTTTCAATGTGATTATTCTCAGTTTTGTGTTTGGCCTGGGCATCGATTACAGCATTTTTTATATGCGGGGTTTAATCCTCGACCATAAATACGGCGCACATCCGCAAAAGACTTACCGCGCTTCTATTATTCTTTCGGTTATCACTTCCGTTATCGGAATCGGTGTGCTGATTTTTGCCAAGCATCCCGCTATGCGCTCCATTGCTTTGATGTCGGTAATCGGTATTTTGACCATTATACTGATAACCTTTACACTGATTCCTTTGGCTTTCCGCTGGCTGGTTTCCTATTCCGGAGGCAAGCGCCGCAAAGTGGTTACCGCCGTGGATACGTTTAACTCCATTCTATTCTTTATCGGTTATGTGTCCGGCTCATTAACAATGACCCTGTTGATTCCGTTTTTTATGATTTTTCCGGCTCCGCGCCGCAAAAAACGGGACGTCTATCGCTATTTTATCAAGGTGTTTTCGGCCTATATTTTTCTGCACCCGACTATTCCCATTAAGATTATTAATGAGCAAAAAGAAAATTTTAAAAAGCCTGCCATCATCATTGCCAATCATCAGTCGGTAATTGATATTATGCTGATGTTGCTGTTGAGTAATAAAATTCTGATTGTTACCAACGAGCGGGTGTGGAAGCACTGGCTTTGGGGCGCGGTATTGCGTTATGCCGAATATTATCCGGCCTTTGCCGAGTTTGACGATATGCACCGCCGCATAGAGGAAAAGGTAAAACAGGGTTATTCCATTATGATTTTCCCGGAGGGAACACGTTCGCAAACAGGAAAAATCAAACGCTTTCACAAAGGCGCCTTTTATATGGCTCAATCGCTGGGTGTGGATATTCTGCCCATTTTGTTGCATGGCGTGCACGAATGTTTGCGCAAGGGTGAGTTTTTCTTGTTTACCGGAAAAATTACCATGAAAATTATGCCGCGCATCGATTTGCAAAGCGGGGTGATGGGCACGACCATGCGCGATCAGGCCAAAGCGATGACTGCGTATTTCCGGAGAGAATATGAGGAATTGCGCAAGGAGGTGGCCGGGGTGGATTATTATTCGGTGCACCTCACGCGAAATTATATTTACAAAGGCCCGGTTTTGGAATGGTATTTCCGGGTGAAATTCCGGATGGAAGACCGCTATCGAATGTTCGATCAATTGATTCCGCGGGACGCTAAAATTTATGACCTGGGTTGCGGATACGGCTTTTTGAGCCTGATGCTCGGCCTTATTTCGCCAGAGCGACAAATTAGAGGGCTCGATTTCGACGACGAGAAAATAAAGGTGGCCCAAAATTCCGCCGTTCGGGAAGAAGGAGTGCAGTTTCATTGTGCCGATATAACACAATTCACATTGGAACAAGCTGATATTTTCTTACTTTTGTATACCCTGCACTATTTTGCCGAGCAGCAGCAGATTGCCCTGATTGAGCAATGTGTGGCAAAGCTGAATGAGGGTGGAAAAATAATTATCAGGGATGCGAATAAGGACATCGCGGAAAAGCATAAAAGTACGGAACTGACCGAACGCCTTTCCACGGGAATAGGTTTTAATAAAGCCAAATTCAGCGATTTACATTTTATGTCCGAGACACTCATCCGTAAGATTGCACAGGATAACAATATGAAACTGGAAGTGATTTCCGAGAGTAAACGTTTGTCGAATCGTGTTTATGTAATGAGCCGTTAATAAAATTGAATATATGAGTCAAAAATACGATATAACAATTATTGGCAGTGGCCCGGGCGGTTTGACTTCGGCGCTTATTTTGGCCAAGGCCGGTTTTAAGGTGCTTGTTTTGGAAAAGCATTTTATTGCGGGTGGCGGCCTGCACAATTTCAAGCGAAAGGGTGTGAACTTTGATACGGGCATCCATTATTTCGGCTCTATGGACGAGGGGCAAGTGCTGAATCAATTATATAAGTATTTGGGTGTTTTGCCGCATTTGCATTTGCAAAAAATGGATGAAGATTGTTTCGATTTGATTGCCTTTGGCGGAAAGGAATACAAACTGGCGCAGGGTTTTGATCGTTTTAAGGAAACCTTGACGGGCTACTTCCCGGATGAGGAAGCTGCCATAACAAAGTTTGTGGACGATATTTGTGAAATTACCGGTGAGGAAGAGTTATATAATTTGCGTTTACCGCAGCCCAACCCATTGCCTTATAATGAGAAAATACAAATCAGTGTCGATAAATATTTGCAAGAGCTGACGAAAAATGAAGATTTGCGTTTGGTTTTGGGTTCTTTGAATTCATTATACGGCGGTAAACGAGAATCGGCCAGTCTTTATACGCACGCTTTTATTACTCATCACCTTATTCAGAGTGCTTACCGATTTAAATACGGCAGCCAGGAATTGGCCGATGTGTTGGTTGAGAAAATCAAGGAATATGGCGGAGAGGTAAAAACACGGCAAGAAGTAAGCGGTTTTGAATACGAAGGGAAACTAATCAGCGCGGTGCTGACGACTGATGGACAGCGCTACGAAACCAAAAATGTGATTTCCAGCACCCACCCCGCCATTACGCTGAAAATAGTGGAAGAAGGTCGTTTGCGTAAGGCTTATCGCAAGCGCCTGAACTCCGTGGCCAACACCTGTTCCTCCTTTGGCTTGTATATTAAGCTGAAGGAAAATACATTGGAGCACCTGAACTATAATATTCAGGAGTATGGTGTTAACGATACCTGGGGGGCGGATTTATACAATCGGGTGGAATTTCCCGAGGGCTATTTTGCTTGTACCACGCCCGACCCAAAGAATGAAAAAATGGCGGAAACGCTTTTGATTATCACACTGATGGAATACGACGAGGTGCGAAAATGGGAGCATACCAAAGTAGGCCGCAGAGGTGATGATTACCTTGCCTTCAAAGAAGAAAAGGCGCAAAAATTATTTGACTTTTTGGAAAATCGTTTTCCGGGAATTCGCGAAAAAACGGAAGTATATTACACATCCAGCCCGCTCACTTTGCGCGATTACCTCGGCGCGGTAGAGGGTGGCATGTATGGCCTGCAAATGGATTACAGGCAACCGGCCAAGTCGTTTGTGCCCGTGAAAACCCATATTCCCAATTTGATTTTGACCGGGCAAAACATAAATCTGCACGGCCTTTTGGGCACAAGCATGTCGGCCGTAATCAGCAGCAGCACTTTTCTCGATTTGACCAAACTAATTACAGATATCCGCAATGCGTAAGTTTTTCGGCATAGTACTCAAGGTGGTTTTTTGGCTCTATTTTCCTTTGGCGGCCTGGCTGATTTATTTCAGTTTGGCTGTTCCTGTGCACCAACCCATCGTTCCCGGGTATAATTTACAAGCTGTGCACCATCAGGTAGATTCTAATTTCTACTTTCTGGAAAACAACTGGTTGCAAAAAAACGATTACGGCCTTTGGGAAATGTATGTCGAGGGCGCGCCTTTCGAGCGGGGCCTGGCTTCGGGGGTTTTGTGCAAGGAGCTGAATGAGTTTCAGGAAGAGGCCTTTGTGGCGCAAATAGACAAGCTGATTCCGTCTAAAAGCTATCTCTATTTTTTGCGCGACCTGATTGCCTGGTTTAACCGCGATATCGAAAATTATATTCCCCGGGAATACCGGACGGAAATCAACGGAATAGCACAATCGGCTGATCCGCGCTTTGATTTTATCGGGCCCGCTTACCATCGCATATTAAATTATCATGCGGCCCACGATATCGGCCACGCCCTGCAAAATCTGGCTTTGGTGGGCTGCACGTCTTTTGCCCTAAATCAAAACAAAGCCGACAGCAGTCTGATTATCGGGCGGAATTTTGATTTTTATGTGAATGATGATTTTGCCAAAAATAAAATTGTGGCTTTTGTACGGCCGGACAGCGGTTATAAATTTGTGTTTATCACCTGGGCCAGTTTTATCGGTGTGGTCTCGGGTATGAATGAGGCGGGATTGACCGTAACGATTAATGCGGCCAAGTCGCGCTATCCGACCAAATCAGCCGACCCTATTTCACTGATTGCCCGGGAAATACTACAGTATTCGGGAAATATTGAGGATGCGGTGCGTATTGCTCATACACGGCGCAGTTTTGTTTCCGAGTCCATTATGATTGCTTCGGCGGCGGATAATAAAGCGGTAATTATCGAAAAAACACCGGATACGCTGGTGGTGTACGACCCCAATGAATCTACTTTGGTTTGCGCCAATCATTTCCAAAGTGATTATTTCCTGCACGATTCACTCAATGTGCAGGATATGCGTGAGGGCCCTTCGGTTTACCGTGAGCGGCGTTGCAAACAATTGATTGCCGCGGACACTTCGCGCGATTACGCTTCGTCTGCCGCTATCCTGCGCGATATGCGCGGCCTGAACAATGCCCCTATCGGTATGGGAAACGAAAAAGCGATGAATCAATTGATTGCACATCATAGCGTGATTTTTATGCCAAAACGGAAACTCATTTGGGTTTCGACGGCCCCTTGGCAGTTGGGCGCCTATCTGTGTTACGATTTGGATAAGATTTTTAATGAAAAAGCCGGCCTGAAAAAGCCCGAACGTTTGTATATCGATTCGCTGATTATTCCGGAGGATGATTTTCTGGCAACCGAAGATTATCAAAAATTCCTAAGCTACCGGAAGATGAAAAGCGAATTGCAAACCGCCAATTTTTGGGGCAGGGATTTGGAAAATATCGAAGCTTTTCAGCAAAAATTTATTAATTCAAATCCTGAATATTATTATGTTTATAAACTTTTGGGAGATTATTATTTTGCCCGCAAGCAATGGGCCGAGGCCGCTGTGATGTATCGTAAAGTGCTAAGTCTGGAAGTGGAGCACCGGACGACCATACGCGAAGTGCAAAACCGTTTAATGGAATTGGAGCAAAAAATTTGAAAGATATGAATGCATTTACCCGATATGAACCCATACCAAAAATAGAACGCGCCTCAAAGGATGAAATTCGTGCGTTTCAAAATGCGGAATTACAAAAGCTGATGCAGTATTTACATGAGCACAGTAAGTTTTATCGCGAAATGTTTGCCCGTGAGGGAATCGATTATCGCAGCATTCGTACGGTGGACGATTTACAAAAGTTGCCGGTAACCACCAAGGACGATTTGCAGCGCCGCAACCGTGATTTTCAATGTGTTGCCGACCGGGAGATAATTGATTATGTAACCACTTCGGGTACTTTGGGCGATCCGGTTACCTTCGCGATGACGGATCATGATTTGGAGCGCCTGGCTTATAATGAATATATTTCTTTCGCCTGCGCGCATACCACGGCCGATGATGTTTATCAATTGATGTTGACGCTCGACAAGCGCTTTTTGGCGGGCATCGCCTATTATATGGGCTTGCGGCGGCATGGGGCGGGCATTGTGCGCGTGGGGCCCGGTTCCCCGCAATTGCAGTTTGACTCTATCAAACGTTTTCACCCCACGGCCCTGGTTACCGTGCCATCCTTTTTGCCGCGCCTGATTGAATATGCCGAAGCCGAAAATATCGACCTCAATAAAACCAGCATTAAAAAGGCGGTGTGCATCGGAGAGCCGATCCGGAATACGGACTTCAGCCTGAACACCTTGGGGCAGCGGATAAAAGAAAAATGGGATATTGAACTTTATTCCACTTATGCCTCCACCGAAATGGGTACGGCCTTTACGGAATGCGAAATGGGCCGGGGCGGGCATCATCATCCCGAACTGATTATTGTGGAGTTTCTGGACGAGCAGAACAATCCCGTACCTGCCGGGGAATCCGGGGAAGTGGTGATTACCACTTTGGGTGTGGAGGCGATGCCGCTTTTGCGCTTTAAGACAGGGGATATTTGTCATCATTATGATGAGCCCTGCTCTTGCGGACGGAACACTATTCGCCTGGGGCCTGTTATCGGACGCCGGCAGCAGATGATTAAGTTTAAGGGAACCTCGCTCTACCCGCCGGCCTTTTATGATGTGCTGAACGATATCGAGGAGGTAAAGAATTATATTATCGAATTGCGCACCAATAAACTGGGAACGGATGAGGTGAGTGTACTGGTCGGCTCTGCGCGGCGGGATGAGAAATTTGTCAAGCAATTGAAAGACGCCTTCCGGGTAAAGTTGCGCGTGGCGCCGGAAATCCTGTTTGAAGACCCGAAAGTTATTCAGCAACGCTTGTTTGAAAACGAGAGCCGGAAGCCGGTTATTTTTCGCGATTTGCGCTAATATATAATATTTAGGCATTCAATGCGTTAGGGTTTTACTGCACAGTAAAAATCTTTCTTATGAAAAAATATTTTTTAGTAGTACTTGTTTTTGCACTTATTCAAACTACCTCCTGTACCAAAGATGATGATGAAAATATAACGGACACTCCCCCGTCCGCTTATACTCCAAAAGGCTACATTCCATTAAAAGTTGGTAGCTATTGGGTTTACCGGAATTATAGAATAATAGACAACGGGCCGGACACCATCCTAAATGGTAAGGATAGTGTTTATATTAGCGGTACCAAGACGATTAACGGTAAAGAATATTTTGTTTATCACCATTCCATGTATAATAATTCAGAACTCTATTACAGGGATTCATCGGGTTATTTGGTAAATGATAAAGGAATTATAATTATGTCGGAGGTTAATTTTACCGATACAATTTATTCCAAGAATGCCTATTTAGACAGCGCCCAAAATATTATTCTGTATCATTATGCGACGATTATGGTGCAAAATCAGGATTCTTTAGTTGTGCCCGCTGGTACATTTTTGCAATCCATCGCCCGAAAGGATGATATTAAAATTTAT
>CAYUAN010000322.1:0-3775 GCA_964442545.1 uncultured Prolixibacteraceae bacterium
ATCAATTTTTGTTTTACCAACACTCCATTCCCCCAACACTCCAACACTCCATTCCCCCAACACTCCAATACTCCAATACTCCAATATTCCATCACCCCATCACCCCACCATTCACTCCTTCATCCAAATTTCCCAAGCCCGCTCCGCCTGTTGTTCCAGCATTTCCATACCGTTCTTTATCACCGCGTCCTGTGCTTCCGCTTTTTGCAGGAAAAGTGTCTTCTCCGGATTGTAAATCAGGTCGTAACACAAATGAAAGCGGTCAATCCCCGCATAGGGAATATCCGGACAGGCCTCCGTATCGGGCCACATACCCAGGGGCGTTGTGTTCACGATAATTTTATGCTCATGCACCATTTCTTCCGTCAGCTCATTCCAGGGCAGTTCGTGTGCCGCGCGTGGATTGCGGGCCACCACCTGCACATCAATCGACCATTGCTCCAGCGAATATACCACCGCTTTGGACGCGCCGCCATTGCCCAGCACCAGGGCCGAATGATGATGCACATCAATCAAAGGCAGTATGGACACCATAAAACCGTGGATATCGGTATTAAAACCGTGTAGTTTTCCGTCCTCTATTTTTACACAATTACAGGCTCCGGTTTCCACCACGGTTTTGTCCATGCGGTGCAAATAGGGCAGGATTTGCTCTTTATAAGGAATGGTAACATTAAAAGCTTTTAAGTCCGGATTTTCGCTTAGCAGTTCGGGCAAACCCTCAATGCTGTCTATTTCATAAAGGTCATATTGAGCGTCTGTTATACCTTCTTTACTAAACTTACCATTAAAGTATTTCGCTGAGAACGAATGGCCCAGTTTTTTTCCGATTAATCCAAAATAACGCATCCTTTTTCCGGTTTAGTTAAGTTCATTTTTCTCGATACCGGCCGCGCTTTTTTCCATCAGCCAGATGCTGACTACACCGATAATCATTATGCCAAGCGCGATAAAAAATTCCAAATTGATTTCCGGCCAGTGAAACACATAGCCAATTACTTTTTCTTTCTCGCCAAACTTTTTGATGATTTCATCTTTCCATGGCCAGATAATTCCCAGTGAACCCAAAATAAAACCGATCAGGGCGGCAATGGTCTGGTCTTTATATTTCTTAAACAGCCACGACAGAAAATGTGAGAAGGCCACCAATCCGCCGGCCGCGCCGATGGCCACGGGAATTAATACGTCAAAGCGCATATTGTTAATGGCATCGATGGCCACCAATTGGTAATTTCCCATCAAAATCAATACAAAGGAACCCGAAAGGCCGGGCAATATCATCGAACAAATGGCCACTACGCCGCAAATTACCAAATACCAAAAACTGTCGTTTTCGCCGGCAGGGGTGAGGAAGGTAAAAAGCAGCGCCAGAGCTGTACCCAGAACAAAGGTGATTACCACGCTCAAACGCCAGCGCTCAATAGTGCGGCCCACAAAAAACACGGAGGCCAGTATTAAGCCGAAAAAGAACGACCAGATATAAACGGGATACTGGGCGAACAGATACTCAAACAAACGGGCAATCAATATGATAGCCAAGCCCACTCCTGCGAAAACAGCGATGATAAAGCCCAAATCGGTATAGTCGAAAAACTCTTTGAACTTTCCGGCCAGCAGCAACTTTATCGCTTTCAGGTCAAATGATTTAATGGCATTAATCAGGCGCTCGAAAATGCCGGTAATCAATGCAATCGTCCCTCCGGAAACGCCCGGTATCACATTGGCGATACCCATAGCCATTCCTTTCAATACAAATCCTAAATATTCCTTTATCATCTTATTGTTTTATGGTTTAATAAATTGCGGGAAATCATAAACGAAAATCAATCGTTTTGCGTATTTCGAAACGAGGCCACAAACTCCAGCAATTCATCATCCGAATTACCGGCTATAATCTCATTGATTAACTCCACGGCCCCATTATAATCCAGTTCCAAAGCCCGTTGCAGGTACTGGAAACTCATCTTGCGATGGCCCTGCTCATAGGTAAACTCAAACTTACGGAAATGATTCTTAAAATTATCCTCATTCACCAGCATTCCTTTTTCCAGGGTTTCGTAGGCCTTTACCTGTTCGCCCAAATCCCAGTAAACACCGGATAAATCGTACCAGATGTCTTTATTCTCCGGTACCTGCTCGCTAATCAAAGTATATACATCACGGGCCGCATCAAACTCTTCCAGCTCCACATAGCAGTCGCCCAGCAGGTATTGAAACTCCATATTGTCGGGTTCCACACGCACGGCCTCCAGAATAAAAGGCAGGGCTTTTTTATAATTGTGCAACTTCTCATACACCATCCCGATGTTCACCCAGGCCTCGGCCAGTTTATCGTTGATTTCCACGGCCTTCAGATAGTGCCGCACGGCCTCTTCCAAATCGTCCAAATGCTCGTAACACTGTCCGATATACATATATGTTACCCCGTCAGGCGCCTCATAGTTAAAGGTTTCCCTGAAATATTCGATGGCCTCCTTATAGCGTTTCAGATTTATCAGCGCATTGGCTTTGTTGAAATAGGCCGAAGCGAATGTTTCGTCAATGGTCGTCGTAAAATCGTAGGCCTCAATGGCACGCTCATACAACTCCATATTGCTGTACGAAATCCCCAGATTAAACCAGGCCACTTTGGAGTAGGGATGCTCATCCACCCAGTCCTTAAAAAATTCGATGCTGCGCTCATGCTCGTTCATCATCTCATAACAAAACAGAATTTCATACAGTGCGCCTTCATCCTCAGGGTCATCCTCCAGTACTTTCTCCAGATACTCCACCGCCGTTTTGTACTTGCCGATGCTTTCGTATTCGTAAGCGATATTCAGCCACAACTCCTTCGGATGTGCCCCTTGCTTGATGGTTTCCAGGTAGCAGTCAATCGCCTTTTCGTGCTTATTCATCCGGCTGTACACATGCGCCAGCGACTGACGAATCAGGAAATTATTCGGCTCCAGGCTAATCAACTGCTCCAATAACTGCACCGCCTGGTTATAACGTTTGTTTGCCGACAAGCGCTGCGCCTTTTTTATCTTGAAATTTATATGGTAAGGATGAATATTCGTGGCCGTCTCCAGGGCAATATCCAGACGATTGGTATTTTGGTTATAATCGTAATAATCAATTATTTCCTCAAACTCCTCCACGTCAAAATAGCCCGGACTCCCCGCACTTAACGTCTGCTCAAAGCGCTTTACCAGCTCCTGAATCTGCTCGTCATTAAAATCTTCATATTCCTCTTCCATAGCTTCGGTCGAATTTTTCGCTTAAACAAAAATAGGAAAAACCATCGCTACGCCCGACGGATATTTATCAACTTATGGACAATTTAAAGTGGATTTTGGGCGTATCCCTTTTCCGCGCACAGTATCCACCCACGGGCCGGGCCATCCGCTATAGCTGTATCGCGGGCCGGCGTGTTCCGCAACGGCCTTGCGGGGGCTTCCTGCGGTCGCCGCCTCCGACCGGCTGCACATCGCCTCCGCCGCGGCACAGGCTGCCGCTACTGTCCCTTACGCGGGCTGCAACCGCAGGACATAAAGTTTGTCTGTGGAAGCCGGTAATAAAGCATTTGGCAATTTAAGATTTTTGATTTCCACCTCCGTTAGACCACGGCCGATAAATTTGATTTGCTCCGCAACAATACTCCATTACTACAATACTCCAGTCTAACACCAAACCTACCTGCCATCCCTATCGGGAGGAAATACGGCAGGCAGGCAACAAACAAAAAACACCAAACCAAAAACACCAAACAACAAACACTAAACAACAAACACCA
>CAYUAN010000323.1:0-4152 GCA_964442545.1 uncultured Prolixibacteraceae bacterium
GTACAGACAGCGGTAGTGGTGAGGAAGAACATAAACATGAGCATGAGCATGAAGGTCCGGAAGGAGTGGTGGTGCTGAATAAGAAACAAATGCAAGCCCTGAATCTAAAATTGGGCGGATTTACCATGCGTAATCTGACCACGGTGGTAAAGGTGAACGGCCAACTGGAAATCGCGCCGGAAAACCGTGCAGAGATAACCACGCTGATTGGCGGCAATGTAAAAGAGATTAAAGTGTTTCACGGTGATAAGGTGAAGAAAGGACAGGTGCTGGCGATTTTGGAGCATCCCGATTATATCGCTTTGCAGGAAGAATATGCCGAGCTGGCCAATACGATGGAATATTTGGAGCAGGAGTATCAGCGGCAGAAGCAATTGTATGAGAATAAGGCGGGTTCGGGTAAGGATTTCCAAAAGGCGAAATCAGATTATTTTGTGGCCAGGGCCAAATACCAGGGATTACGCTCGCGCTTGCGCCTGTTGAACATTTCTCCCGAGGCGGTTCAGTCAGGCAATATTTCGAATACCATTAAGCTGACATCGCCCATAAACGGTTTTGTGAGCAAGGTGGATGTAAAACTCGGAACTTATGTAAGTCCGCAGGATAAACTGTTTGAAATCGCGGATAACAGCGCCATCCATGTGGATTTCATGGTGTACGAAAAAGATGTGTATTTATTGCACAAAGGACAAAAACTGCATTTTACCGTGGCTAATCGTCCGGGCAAGGAATTTACGGCGACGGTTTTTGCCATTGGTAAAGAATTTGAAACGAATACGCGCGCCGTGCATGTGCATGCTCAAATCGACAGTTTGCCCGAAGGGCTGGTGCCGGGTATGTATATTACAGGGCATTTGCATACCGACGAAGCTTATGTGAATACTTTGCCTAATGATGCCATCGTACAGGAGGGAACGAAGTCCTATATTTTTATTCTGACGGATGATGAGGCAGAACACGAACACGAAGGTGAAGAGCATGAGCATGAAGCGGGTAATCATCAGGGACACATACATGAAGATGCTGTCGGGCACGCGGATGAGATGGCATTTAAAATGGTCGAGGTGATTACCGGAAAGAGTGATGAGGGTTATACGGAGGTTACGCCCGTGGGAAGTTTGCCCGACAATGTACAAGTAGTGCAAAATGTGGCTTACTACCTGCTTGCCGATTTGAAAAAAGAGGAAACGGAGCATGTGCATTAGCAGTGGCTTTAGATATACAGCACGGACCCGGTAATTTCTGATGAGGATAAAGTCGGGTGCGGGCTTGAATCGGAACTGTTGGAAAATAGATTTCCCCTAATGGCTCAAAACAAAAAAATGCGAATTACATTTAGGTAATTCGCATTTTTCAGTATCACAAGAAGCTCCTGTTTATTTAATCTTTTCAGCTTTCGGAGCTTTCCAGTTCTTAATTTTGGCGGTATCCGGGGCGTATATGCGCAGGATAATATCCAAATTAATGCTGTCGCGGTTAATGGGCAACCAGTTTTCTTCCGGCACACCCTCGGGTTTCCCGGCGGCGATATATACATCAATGCCCCCGTCGTCATTCAGCTTCATACCTCCGTTTTCGCCAACGGTATATTTCTTTCTGTCGTTGGGAATGAAGTAGCCGTTTTGGGCATCGTAGAGGGTAAACGACCAGAAAGCCTTAGCCGGAGGCAATTCGTCTTTTGTCATATGTATTACATAGTCGTTTTGACTGTTCAGCGGTTCGCCGCTCTTGGTGCCCACACCCGGATAAAGCGCTTGCGAAGCCGGCAGTCCGATTGGGCCGACAGCCGATTGAATGACCATGGCATCGAGGGTCATTTGGCCTTTGGGCTGAAATACTTTATAGATATATGGATTGTCCGGGCTATTCCAGATGGCCAAAGATTCTTTAGCCACTTTTTCCGCTATCCGGGCCAAACGATCACCGTCAATTTTAACCACTTTCGTGGAATCGTATTCCTGCCCGGGTATAACCCCCAAAGGCGCGAAAATAGCCAATACCTCTTTATCCATAGCATCGGTAGTGTCGAAACTTACATGGTTGAACACAAATTGCATTACTTGCAGGAAATCGTTCTTAAACACATATTGGTCGGTGCCATAAGGCGGAAATTCCACCGGGCTTGGCTGTACGGGCTTCTTGCCGAGGAATTCGGACAAGGTCGTTACTTTGTAGTCGTCCAGTGCTTTTTTGATTGCCGCCGAACGCTCTTTGTCGTTTACGTGGGGGGCGAGGCGCAGAAAGGCCACCACAAAATCGCTGGTCATTTTCAGTACCGTATCCACACCTTCCACGGCTTCGCCATGATAGTTTTTCGTGCGGTCGGAATAATAAAGCACCTTAACCGGCTTTTTGAAATCACCCTTTGAAGTAGCCAAAGGCACGGTAACATAGTGGTCGTAACCGGAAACCTCCAGCGATACATATTTGGAGTTGAATGCCGGATAGTTGATAACAACGGCATCATCGCGCAGGTCCAGCGTGCTGATGATATAATAAGTATCGTTATTCGGTCGGGCGATCGCTTTGGCGGTATGATCCGACAGTTTGGTACCGAAATAGGTATTGTTCCAGCCGTGGGTGTAGAACAAATTATCGTCTTTCATCGCGAAATTGTTGACCACATTGTACATGGCGACATATTGATACGCATGGCGCACAATGTTTTCAAGTTCCTGGTCGGTAAACTTTTTTGCAGTGTCTTCCTTTTTCGGTGCGTCGCTACATCCGATGATAAACAGGATGAAAAGCGCGGCAGAAATAAACTTTAATTGTTTCATCTTTCCTCAATTTTAGTTCGTAAAATAGCTAAGAGTTGCACTGTTTATGCAAATTTTAACAAGGCAGGCCAAATATAATAATTTTGAAATTATCCGGGTTTATGGAGTTATTGACGGATGCTCTTATAAACAATGAGCAGGCAGTTTTACTTATGCCCGTATTCAGCTATAATTCTACTGTATGAATCGCGCATGGTGAGAGAATCATAACTTAATTTCAGGTAAAAACAAATAGATGTTTTGTCTTCCTGCCAAGGGTATAAAAACACCTTCCGCTTAAATTAGCTTTAAGCGGAAGGCTTTGAATAATACGGTATCGAAATTTTTGGTTTATTGGATAATAATCTTCTTAATCAATTCTTTACTACCATTTTTGATTTTCATCACATAAACCCCTTTAGGCAGATTCGAAATATCAATTTGCTTTTGGATTCCGGTTTTGTGAACGCTAAATTCATCCCGGTAAACCTTGGCGCCAATGCTGTTATAAACATTTAGTTCCACACGTTCATTTTGAGGATTTTTAATATCCAGAATAAATTTGCCGTCACCCGGATTCGGATTTACCGAAATGCTAAACGCCTTACTCTGATTATCCAAGCCAATGGTGCTTTGTACTTCAATGATAATGGTGTCGCTTTGGCTTACACCATAGCCGGTACGGGTAAGGGAAATGCTATGCGACCCGGGAGTTAACTTGCTTCCGTCCACGGTAATGAAGCGGGTGGATTCACCGGTTGACCAGGCATAGGAGAAAGCTCCGGCACCTCCGTCGAGGGTGACTGACTGATAGTCCAGTATAGTAGTGTCATTGCCCAGGAAAAGCGGGACGGGCGGGGTAATTGTGATGCAATAGGAATAGATTTGTTTTCCACCATACGGGCAAGCATAGTCGCGAACAATTACACTGAAACAATGCGGCAGGGAAGATATGTCATTGACGTTTGGTATCCAATGAAAATTTGCCCAAGCGCTGTCACTGTGGTTGTTGTGCGTTGTAAAAGTGCCTTGCGCGATTCCCTGATTCCAACTTAATGAGAATTCCTTTGCGTCGCCGGCCGTATCGGCATCAAAGCCGGCAATATTCAAATCGATGGTGTCCAGTACGGATTTGCTTATATTGTAGATCGTGTCTGTGGGGTTAAAAAGATGGCTTCCGTTCTCTATAAAACCGCTTAAAACCGGATAATGATTGTTGGCGTTTATAACCGTCAATTGCAAATCGCGATAGACCGAACCGATAAGCATTGGTGTTCCGTTGACATTGCGCCATTCCTCTACCTTAACACCCGTTACTGTGGTCAATGTCTGATTGGGTTTAAATACAATCCGGCCGGTAATGGAGTCCAGTGTAATTGGAATGCTGGAGCTG
>CAYUAN010000324.1:0-3793 GCA_964442545.1 uncultured Prolixibacteraceae bacterium
AGGGTACTGTTACGGATGTTGACGGTAAATATTCAATTGAGGCTGCTCCTGACGATACCCTTTTGTTCCGCTTTATGGGTTACAAAAGAAAATTAATTCCGGTGGGAGATAAAAAAGTGATAAATGTGCAGTTGGTTTTAAAGAAGGAGATGTTGGATGAGGTAGTAGTTGTTGGTTACGGCTCGATGAAAAAGAGCGATTTGACCGGTGCTACTTCAACGGTCCGTGTGGATGATAATGTGGCGCGTTCATATAATAATGTGGACAATATGTTGATGGGACGTTCTTCCGGAGTTACGGTGGTAAGTAATAACGGTAATCCAGGTGAGGCGGCCAGTGTGCGAATTCGTGGTAGTAACAGTTTGCGTGGTAATAACGAACCGCTGTACGTTGTAGATGGTATCGTAATTACTTCGGCCGGCGAAGATGTGGCTTTAGGTAGTGCCGATGGCAACGAATCACAGCAAGCCATAAATGGTCTTGCCGGTATTAATCCTGCCGATATTGAAAGTATAGAAGTGTTAAAAGATGCTTCGGCTACGGCGATTTATGGTTCTCGGGGTTCCAATGGTGTAATTTTGATTACCACTAAGCAGGGAGCTAAGGGAAAAGCCAAAATCGATGCATATGCTATAACAGGTGTATCCTATATTAATAAAAAGCTTCCGGTATTGAATGGTGCCGATTATGCGCGTTATCGTAACGAAGCCGGCTTGTTAAATGGAACAGATCCGGACTATTATATAGATGGTAACGAACAAGTGTA
The DNA here is from genome assembly GCA_964442545.1 of uncultured Prolixibacteraceae bacterium. GTDB lineage: Bacteria > Bacteroidota > Bacteroidia > Bacteroidales > UBA1556 > UBA6267. The sequence continues at coordinate 767 of CAYUAN010000324.1, forward strand.
TCCGCTCTCTTACGATACTTTAGGAAATCCGGTGCCGGGTTCGAATCCTTTTAAGCAGGTAAATTGGCAAGATGAAATATATCAGGCCGGGATTTCATATAATGTAGGCGCTTCGGTAAGTGGAGGAACAAAAAAAGGGACCTATTTTATTTCGGCCAATTATAATAATGTCGGGGGAATAGTGGAAAATTCAAGCATTAATTCAGGAAATCTTCGCTTAAACCTGACGCAGCATTTAACAGATAAGTTGACGATAGATGCCCGGGTTTCTTTGTATTCCGCTAAAAATAATTTTGCACAGAGTGGCTCGAAGGCCGGCGGTAACAGAAGTTTTACCAAATCAGTACTTACCTTTAGCCCTTTGATAGGTGATGATGTGGAGGACTTTCAAAACGATCTGGGAGTATCAAATCCTCTATCTTGGATCCACGATTTTGAAGATGTTACCAGGGATTTTAGAACATTGGGGTCATTAAAACTTACCTACAAACTGCCCGTTAAAGGATTAAGATTTCAGGTGCATGGAGCAAATGATGTTTTATTCCGTGAGCGCCGACGCTGGTACGGCATCACAACTTTTCCCGGGCAGCAAAATAATGGCCGATTGACAATTTCGGGGATGAATCGCGTAGGTTATACGATTGATAACTTACTGCTGTATAATCGTACATTTAATAAAAAGCATTCGATAAATGCCACAGTTGGTTATGTTTTTGACCATAAAGGGCGTGAAGATAATATTTATGAGGTAGTTGATTTTGTTACTTACGACTTTACTATTGACGGAGCACGTTATGGTCAGGTAGCAACAGTACCGTACAAAACCTTTCCTCAAGAAGAAAATATGAGCTCCATAATCGGGCGATTAAATTACAGCTATAGTCAAAAATATAGTTTAACAGCTACTTTTCGTGCCGACGGCTCTTCAAAATTTAAAAAGGAAAACCGATTCAGCTATTTTCCCTCATTCTCTTTCGCATGGCGTATTAGCGAGGAAGATTTTATGGAGAATATAAACGTCATTAATAATCTTAAATTACGTGCCGGCTGGGGTTTGACCGGTAATCAGGCGATTAATCCTTACCAAACCTTTGCCAACTATAATGTGGGTTATTATTCGAATCCGGATAATTCGACAGGCCTTGTATTCTATCCCGACCTTATTCCGAATCCTGATTTACGTTGGGAGACAACTTCTCAATATAATGTAGGTATTGATTACGGCCTTTATGATAGCCGAATCTATGGATCCATAGATTTTTATTATAAAGAAACCTACGACTTATTGCAGCAAATCGCTTTGCCGCCATCAACCGGATTCAAGAGTATGTTGGTTAATCGCGGTTCAATTTCCAATAAAGGAATTGATCTTAGCTTGACCGGTGTGGCGATTTCAACCAAAAATACCACACTTTCTCTTGGTGGAATTTTTTCGTTGAACCGTAATAAGGTGCTTGATCTTGGTATTCCGGTTTCTCCTATTTATATCGACGGAGAATTAGTAGAAGAATCCTATTATCTTGGTGATAATATTTCAACAGGGCAATATTTTAAATGCCCGGCCAACGTTTTTGTTGTGGGACAACCTGTTGGTATGTTTTACGGTTGGGAAACCGATGGAATTTATCAAACGGGTGACCCTGATATTCTCCAAGGTTCACAACCCGGAGATGTACGTATTGTGGATCAAAACGGGGACGGAAAAATTGATATTAATGACCGTGTTATTATTGGTGATCCGAATCCGGATTTTACTTACAGTTTTAATGTGGACTTTTCTTGGAAGCGCTTTAGCTTAACGATGTTGGCCTATGGTGTTTACGGTAATGATATTGCCAACGGTACATTGCTGCGTTACGGCTATGCCAATGGAGATGCACAAAATATTAATCCCGATGTTTATGAAAATGCATGGCGCCCGGGAAGTCCATCCGATGAGTATCCTCGTATCGGTTATTCCGAAGAGAAATTTGCAGCCATTACGGATAGAATTATTGAGGATGGAAGCTATTTTCGCTTGAACAATATTACCCTTGGATATGATGTGCCGATAGGGAAGAAGAATAAGAAGAAGATTAACAAGGTGCATGTTTATGTAACCGGACAAAACTTGTTTACCATTACAGGCTATTCAGGATACGACCCCAATATTACCAGCTTCCAATATAACGGAAATATACAAGGTGTGGATTGGAATCCTTATCCTAATACAAGAATGTATTTGTTAGGTTTGAATGTTACATTTTAATAATAAAAAACATTATAGATATGAGATTTTTTAATAATGCAATTATAGCGATAAGCACCATAATGGTATTGATGTTTACGTCCTGTTTAAAGGAAGAACCACCATTTCTTTCGGAAGAGAGTGCTTATGAAAATATTGGAAATGCCCGTACTACTTTGGGTGGTATTTATCAGTCTGTTGCCCAATACAACTATTTCGGAAACGATTTCCTTTATCTTACATATGGAAATTCAGGATTTTTTGTTTCGGGTATTCATAACAGCAATCACGCACAGGACAATCTGTTTTTGTGTTCCTTAAAACCCCAACCCAGTGCGACCTATACCGAAAATACCTGGGATCGTATTTACCAAGCCATCAACCGGGCTAACTCATTTATCGCCTATGTCCCTGAAGTTACCGACTCGGTAAATAATCGTGATATGGCAGAGTGGAATGATTTGCTGGGAGAGGCTTATTTTATACGCGCATTTAGTTTTTTCAATTTGGTGCGTTTATGGGGTGAAGTGCCTTTGCGACTGGAACCTACGAATATGAATAATATCCATATGGCAAAATCATCAACCGTTGATATCTATAATCAGATATTATCGGATGTGGCGATGGCCAAGCGTCTGATGTACCCGGTAGGTAAACAACGCATGGGCTATCCTGCTTCCGAAGCAGCCAGCATGCTCGAAGCAAAGGTATATATGCAAATGGCAACCACCGATGATGATGTGCCCCAAACCGGAGCTAACTATTGGCAAAAAGCTTATGATGCTGCGAAAGAGGTTTAT
>CAYUAN010000325.1:0-2376 GCA_964442545.1 uncultured Prolixibacteraceae bacterium
AGTGCCTGGAGCGGCACCTGGGACGATGGCGATCGCATTACGTTTAATACCTCTGCACCATTTGCAAAGCAAATTTCGGAGAAAACGGGAATAAGATACCACATATTATCGAGCAAATTATTACACAGGATTTCGGCGGAGCTCTTACTTCTTCTGATTATGACACCGCCGCTATTGCGCAATTAAAAAGCGATTACTATGAATACCGCGGCGGTATTAGTTTTGATCGTTCGCTTTCTGTGCTGAAGGCGATTGAAATTTTATTGCGGCATTTGCCGAACACATCCGTCTATTTTTTAAATGACGGTATGATTTCTTTTAAAAGCCATAAGCCGACGCCATCCCCAAGTACACCGAATACCCTCTCTCCGGATGCGGATATTATTGAAGTTGAGTTGAGCGAACGGCAAAAATACCAGCGCATTGTCGGTTATTGGGATTGGGATTATCAGAATAATCAGTTCAATAAGAAATACAGTTACCCCGCCGAAGAAGGCGAACCGCATATTGAGGTGAAATTGCCGGCATTCACCGCAAATGAAAGTATTTACGCCCAATCTATTATCCGTAAAATATTTGATATGTGGGAGCGTGGCGTTCGCGTTTATGCCATTCGCGAAAAATGGAATTATGGGGTTGGTTGGGAATTATCGGATATTATTCAGATTTCGAGCGACTTCCCGGAACTTTCCGATACCATTGTTGAAATCTTTGAACTAAAGAAATCGGCGAACAAACCACAGGCAATTGAAGCTTTGGCCTTTGATGTGTCATTCCAATTCGCCCGTTATTTGTTCATTAATGAGGGGCGGCTAAATGATGGGAGGGTGGTATGGTAAGAAAATTTTTGCCGCTATTGATTTTACTCATCTTTGCGGCGTGCAAAATGCAAACTCAGGCACAAGGAGATAAAGATATGGCCTTTACAAAAAATATCACATGGGCCGATAAAGAGGTGGCCACAGATACTAAAATGAATGCCATGACTGCCAACGATGATTGGTGCTATGATGAATTACAATTGCGGGTTAGAACAGGGCCAAATGGTACCGGAACGACAGTTTTGGCATCCGGTAAAAAAAGTGGCTCTATAACATCCGATAGCTCTGTTGATGTAACAATTACATTTTCAACAGATGCTCAATTGGGAGATCCCGGCTTTGATAATGCCCCAAGGGTCGTGGCCACATTGCAAATTGATTCGGGATATGAAGGATTAATTTGCCATATTAAAAATGTTTCCGACACCGGCTTTACGGCCCATATTGTTACGGCAAGCGGGAATAATGAAACAAGCACATTTACAATTCATTGGCATGCCATCGGGGAGAATGATTAATGAAATTTAAAGCGAATGTACGCATGTATGATTTTTCCGATCCGGCAGTAATGCTCATTTTGCAGGTCGTCCAGCATACGGCTCCGGCCGGTTATGAACCGACGATAACGAGCGCAAATGATTCGAAGCATGGGCCCAATTCATTGCATTATAAAAATCGCGCATTCGATATTCGGGTGAAGGATTACCCGGGATTCAGCCTGTGGCGTTTTGAAAAAACTAAAGGCGTTATTTTCGAGTGGATCGGCCGGATGCGTAAATTTTTAGCGGAAAACGATTACGATATAATTTTCGGCGATGCCATGCATAAAAATCATATCCATATTGAATACGATCCAATTCATCATTATCCGAGGGTTTGATTATGTCAATTGCCGTACGCTTAACAAAATTAGATAATTCCGGTAATGATATTGGCCATATCGATTTTGGACGAAAAGAGATTCTTGATTCCGAAGTTTTCCCTTTTATCGATTCAAGAATAGCGCGGGCACAAAACGGGGCCCCTACTTTAATTATTGCTTCGGATGAATATCATATCATCAAAATAGATTTCCGTATTCATGGTACTGTAACGGAGGGGAAGTTAACCGGTTTGCGTAATTTTATTTTGGCTGGTGGTGTTGTGCGGGTATTTCCAAAATGGTATGATGATCCTTCTGTTTATTACGATTGCATTGTTCGTCCGGAAACATTGCAGCTCATTTCAGCTTTTTCCGGACAAAGCAGGGCAGGGAAGAAGTTGAGTATTGAGTTTTTAGAGACTACGCAAGAGCATCAATACGTAATTGACGAAGATGTTAGTGGAGAAATCACGATTGAATAATAATACAACGTTCTGTAACAATATAGGCCGCGAGAATCGCGTATTTGCAAGCAACCAAGATAATGATGCTAAATATTTCAAAATAAAAGGCTTTATTTTTGATGAAATTAGGAGATAAATCCATGCAGCGAATTTATTTTTTTATCTTAACAATTTTTTTGATCTTTAATACATTTCTATTCGCCCAAAACCGCGATCGTTTCGAAATTAC
>CAYUAN010000326.1:0-1897 GCA_964442545.1 uncultured Prolixibacteraceae bacterium
TTCCACACTCAAGGTATTTATGGAATCCACATAGAAATCCATTCCGCCTTTGAAGGTATAATTATCCCGGCTCCGGTCGCGTTCCATTTCCGAGATACGGTAAATCGTGGTATCAGGATTGATAAAGTTATCCATTTCGCCATAGCCGCCTCCGGGAGCATTGCGCCAACGGCCGGTTACTCCCACAAAATAATTAATCTTATTTCTTCGGTAATTCAACAAAGCGTTTACGTTGTAAGTATCGAATGAGGCAATTGATGCCTCCACCAGTCCGTTTACTCCTTGCTGCACATTGTCTTTGAGAATAATATTCACTATTCCCGTCATCCCGTCCGGGTCGTATTTAGCCGATGGGTTGGTGATAATTTCAATATTTTTAATCACCGCGGCAGGAATTTGCTCCAAGGCGTCACTACTCGACAATGGCGAGGGTTTTCCGTTAATCAGCACTTGAAAATTTTCGCTCCCGCGTAAAGAAACGTTTCCGTCAATATCCACACTTACCGAAGGCACATTTTCCAGAGCATCCACTGCCGAACCACCGGCAGCATCCAGGTTCCCGGCCACATTCACCACTTTTTTGTCGATATGGTATTCCACATATTGTTGCTCGGCCACAATTTCTACCGCCTCCAGTTCGGCAGCAGCGCGCTTGAGTTTAATCAAGCCCAGATTCTTTTTCGGATGTTCCTTACTGATTTCGATATCATTAAAATACGCACGTTCGTAGCCGATAAAGGTAATTACAACATAATAGTTTCCCGGCTTCACCTGCTCCACATGAAAGCTTCCGTTGGCCTTACTGATTGTTCCGCCTACTACGACCGAATCACGGCTGCTGTACAAAGCTATCGTAGCATATTCAATCGGGGAACGGTCGGTGGCGTCAATGATGCGTCCGTGAATACTACCTCCCTTTGTGTTTGCCGCCGCCGGAATGGCCGGAGCATTCTGCGCCCGGTTTACACCAGCAAAAAATAGCATTTGTATTAGCAGGAACAGACTAAGCGTATGTGTTTTTATCATGATTAATTTCGTGTGTGTGTATTTTAAATAAAAGCAATAAAGCTTGCTATTTAAGATAGACAAAAATTGCCTTAAAAACTTGTGGTCATTAACAAGTTTTTTCAATAAAAAACCCCTGCCCGACAGGACAAGGGTTTTTCAAATATATTAAGCACAAATTATTTCTTAGACTTCGATTTTCTTTTTTCCAACTTCATGGCCTCTTTACGCTTCATCGTTTCGTAGGCAACCGGAGAAGCTACAAAAACTGAAGAATAAGTACCTACCATAACTCCAACAAGCAATGCGAAAGCAAATCCGCGAATCACCTCACCACCGAAAATAAAGATGGTCAGCAATACCACGATGGTAGTACCTGAAGTATTGATGGTACGTGCCAAAGTACTGTTCAATGCCGCGTTCATATTCTCTTTCAAACTGCGCCGTGTGTGAATATTGGTATATTCACGAATACGGTCGAAGATAATCACGGTATCGTTAATAGAATATCCGATAATGGTCAGGATGGCCGCGATAAAGGCCTGATCCACTTCCATATCGAAGGGCAAGATACCGGAGAACATTGAATAAAGCGACACCACAATCAAGGCATCATGTACCAAGGCCACCAAACCTCCCGTTCCATACTGCCAGTTGCGGAAACGCATGGCAATATACAGGAAGATGATAATCAAAGCAAAGAATAAGGCCAGATAAGCTTCCCAAACCAAGTCGTCCGAAATCGTCGGGTCAACTTTTTGGGAGCTTAGCATACCACGGGCTTTATTATCATCGGATGATGAATACTCCTCATAAGTAATCGGTGTCTTGAAAAAGTCTTTCACACCATTATATACCGCCATATCCACGATAGAATCCGACTCGGTACTCT
>CAYUAN010000327.1:0-11046 GCA_964442545.1 uncultured Prolixibacteraceae bacterium
CTTATTATCTCAATATATTCAAGGGAGAAAAAAGCCGTCAGAACGCCAGACTGAAAAAATATTATCAGGCATTCAACAAATTGGAAGGGAACTATCAGAAATGAATTTGATTTATAAACGATAGCACTGGCTACAACAAAAGTTCATAGTGCATGCCGCAATGCTAAAACCCGCATTAACCGAACAAAAAAAATCTTCCCCAAAAGCCCCGAGTATGTAGCGGGAAATCTTTTGAGGAAGAATGTATATTAAAAACGATTAGGCCCTCTATTTCAGTACACCTAAATCTTTTCCGACTTTAGTAAATGCCGTGATACATTTATCCAAATGCTCTTGCTCGTGGGCCGCGGATAATTGAACACGGATACGGGCCTCTCCGCGCGGTACTACCGGGAAGGAGAAACCGATTACATAAATACCTTCGTCGAGCAGCTTGGCGGCGAAGTCCTGAGCCAGTTTGGCATCATACAACATTACCGCGCAAATAGCCGATTTGGTCGGTTTGATATCAAAGCCTGCGGATTGCATCTTTTCCATAAAATAGTCGGTATTGGCGTGCAATTTATCCTGCAAGGTATTGGTGCTGTCCACCATTTCGAACATGCGGATACCGGCAGCAGCCACCATCGGCGGAATGGAGTTGGAGAACAGATACGGGCGCGAACGCTGACGCAACATCTCCACAATTTCTTTTTTACCCGTGGTGAAACCGCCAATGGCACCACCAAAGGCCTTACCCAATGTTCCGGTGATAATTTCCACCTCTCCGCGAATATCGAACAGCTCCGTTACTCCGCGTCCGGTTTTACCCACAACCCCGGCCGAGTGGCTTTCGTCAATCATTACCATGGCGTCGTATTTATTGGCCAGCTCCAGTATTTTATCCATCGGAGCCACATTGCCGTCCATACTGAATACCCCGTCGGTAACAATCAGTCGGAAACGTTGCGCCTGGGCTTTCTTAAGTTGGGTTTCCAAATCTTCCATATCGGCATTCTGATAGCGATAGCGCTGGGCCTTACACAGGCGAACCCCATCGATAATGGACGCGTGGTTCAATGAATCGGAAATAATGGCGTCCTCGGGCCCGAGCAGGGGCTCGAATACACCACCGTTGGCATCAAAGGCTGCCGCGTACAATATGGTATCTTCCGTTCCGAAAAAATTGGCAATCTTTCGTTCCAGTTCCTTATGCAAATCCTGCGTACCGCAGATAAAACGCACGGACGACATTCCGAAGCCGTGGGTGTCCATCGCCTCCTTGGCCGCTTTAATCAACTCGGGACTATTGGAAAGGCCCAGATAATTATTCATACAGAAGTTTAAAACCTTGCTGCCGTCGGCCAAAGTAATCTCGGCCTGCTGCGGAGCCACAATAATACGCTCGTCTTTGTACAAGCCTGCTTCTTTTATATCGCTTATTTCCTTTTGCAGGAATTCCTGAAATTTTTTATACATCGCTTTTGTTTTTAGTTTGAAAATCAGTGTTCAAATTTAGGGATAATTTATTATTGTGCCTTGAGTTTTTTCGAAGCGGTAAAAATATAAATCTCAGAATATTATAAGGAAATAGAATTTTGCATAATGATGAATATGGCTTTTAAATTCTTCTTTGTTTTAGCCTGATGGAAAAATGAAAGAACTTTCATTATTCCCCTTATCTTTACACCACCGAAAATCAATGAATCGAAATGGCTAAAAGCAAAGTAAAAACCGCGTTTTTCTGTAAAAACTGTGGGGCGGAATTTTCCAAATGGATGGGCAAATGCTCTGCCTGTGGCGAATGGAACACCATTACCGAAGAGGTATTGCAGGTGGAATCCAAAAAGCACTGGAAGCATGAGGACGGGCAGGCAAAGGCGCGCAAACCACAGCCGGTGCAGGAAATACAATTTCGTTCCGAAGCCCGTATCGATATGCGCAATGCGGAACTGAACCGTGTTTTGGGTGGCGGACTGGTGCCGGGTTCATTGGTTTTGGTGGGGGGCGAGCCCGGTATCGGAAAATCGACTCTGCTCCTGCAAGTGGCCCTGCAAATGACGGACACAAAGATTCTTTATGTTTCGGGGGAGGAAAGCGAACAGCAGATTAAAATGCGCGCCGAGCGAATCGGGATAAAAAACGAGCAATGCTTTATCCTGAACGAAACCCGCACACAAAGCATTTTCGGGCAAGTAAAAGAGTTGCAGCCGGATATTTTGGTAATAGATTCCATTCAGACCCTGCAAACCGATTCGCTGGATTCCACGGCGGGCAGCATTTCGCAAATCAGGGAATGTGCCGCCGAGATGCAGCGCTTCGCCAAGGAGAGCCATACGCCGGTATTCCTGATCGGCCATATTACCAAAGACGGCGCCATCGCAGGGCCGAAAATTTTGGAACATATGGTGGATACGGTATTGCAATTTGAGGGCGATCGTAATTACGGCTACCGGATTTTACGCTCCCACAAAAACCGTTTCGGCTCTACTTCGGAATTGGGGATTTACGAAATGCTGGGCAGCGGAATGCGTGAGGTAAGCAATCCGTCCGAAATATTGATTTCCCAGCGCGACGAACAAAGCAGCGGCGTGGCTATCGCGGCCACCATGGAAGGCGGACGCCCCATGTTGATTGAAGTGCAGGCGCTGGCTTCGTCGGCGGTGTACGGCACCCCGCAACGCTCGGCCACGGGCTTCGATATCCGTCGTCTGAATATGCTGCTGGCGGTTTTGGAAAAGCGGGCCGGCTTTAAGCTGGGAACAAAAGATGTGTTTCTGAATATTGCCGGAGGATTAAAGGTGGACGATCCTGCCATTGACCTGGCGGTGGTTTGCGCCGTGCTGTCGTCCAATTACGATTTAAGTATTAACGAAAAAACCTGCTTTGCCGCCGAGGTCGGCCTTTCGGGCGAAATCCGTTCGGTTAACTTTCCCGAGCAACGTATTCGTGAAGCCGAAAAGCTGGGCTTTGATACCATTATCCTGTCCAAATACAATCTGAAAGGAATCGACCCGAAACAATTTAAAATCCGGGTTTTGGGCCTAAGCAAATTGCAGGAAGTGTTTAAGGAGTTGTTTGGGTGATTGGTATAAAAATCCTTGTTACAGAAAACATAATAAATCCGTAATCCAAAAATATAGATACGTACGGTTATAATTCTCCTGTTACATCTTCTTCACATCAATCTTCTTCTCCGGCTTGTCGGGAGCGGCTTCCGGATGGTCGGCCAGGTATTGCAGGTCTTTCACAAAGCGCTCGATATCCTCGGCCTTAAAGCCCTTTTCTTCGGCGGCTTCTTCCAGACTTCCCCATATCGGCTCGCCGCAAACAATACAGCGAATGCCTTCCTTCATCAAATATTCCACAGATGCGGGAACAGTTTCAATCAATTCTTCGATGCTGATATCTTTAGTGATTTCCATAATTCTTGCGTTTAATTCGTAACGGCAAAATTAAGGAATTTTCCCGCTGGATATATTTATGAAAGCATGGGCTGTTCCCGGCTTACCGGATATAAATATTGAATGTGGTATATTACTCCGATATCAAAAAGGGTACTTTGTTTTCAATATGGCCTTTGTCCGGTTGATTTTTAATAATTTACAGAAGGTTAAAAATATTTAACAAATGCAGGGGGGTATGTAAGATTTACATAAATTTGCAGTCCTTTCGATTGAGAGGAACTTTGTTAAAAAGAGAAACCAATTAAAAAATATAGCAATGAATAACGCAATTTTTCAGTTCGCATTGCCGGAAAACGAACCGGTAAAGAGCTATGCTCCGGGAAGCCCTGAGCGCAAAGAACTTCAAGCCAAATTGGCGGAGTTGAAGAATCAGGAAATTGAAATTCCTTTGATTATCGGTGGAAAAGAGGTGAAAACCGGAAATACCGCCACCGTGACTATGCCCACCGATCACGGTCATGTTTTGGCTACTTATCATAAGGCCGGACCCAAAGAGGTGCAAATGGCGATTGACGCTGCTTTGGCGGCTCATAAAAAATGGTCGGAGATGCCTTGGGTTGAGCGTGCTTCCATCACTTTGAAAGCTGCTGAGCTGATTGCTACCAAATACCGTTCTACCATGAACGCGGCAACCATGCTGGGACAAGGTAAAAACCCCTTCCAGGCAGAGATTGATTCCGCTTGCGAAACCATCGACTTCTTGCGTTTCAACGCGCATTATGCTACGCAAATTTATGCCGATCAGCCCAGCTCAAGCCCGGGTGTGATTAACCGCATGGAGTACCGTCCTTTGGAAGGATTTATTTTTGCCCTGACTCCCTTTAACTTTACCGCCATCGCTTCGAACCTGAATATGGCTCCGGTATTGATGGGTAATGTTACCGTTTGGAAACCGGCAACTACCGCTATCCTTTCCAACTATTACCTGATGAAAATTTTCAAAGAAGCAGGTTTGCCGGACGGCGTTATTAACTTTGTTCCGGGACCGGGTTCGGTAATCGGAAAAGAAATTTTTGCACACCGCGATTTTGCGGGAATCCACTTTACGGGATCAACCAATACGTTCCAGCACTTCTGGAAAATTATCGGTGAGAACATCAAAAAATACCGCTCTTATCCGCGTATCGTTGGTGAGACCGGCGGTAAGGATTTCGTATTCGCCCACAGCTCGGCTGATGCCAAGCAAGTGTCCACCGCATTGACTCGCGGAGCGTTTGAGTATCAAGGACAAAAATGTTCGGCAGCTTCTCGCGCCTACATTCCGCAATCGCTTTGGAATGACGTGAAGAAATATATGGAAGAAGATTTGGCAACGATTAAAATGGGTGATGTTACCGACTTTACCAATTTCGTAAATGCCGTAATCGACCGTGCCGCTTTCGACAGCATTACTTCGTATATCCAAATGGCAAAAGACAGCGATGTGGCCGAGGTGGTAATGGGTGGCAACTGGGATGACTCCAAAGGTTATTTCATCGAGCCGACCGTAATCTTGACGACCGACCCGCATTTCGTAACTATGGAAGAGGAAATCTTCGGGCCGGTATTGACTGTTTATGTGTATGAGGATAATCAATACAGCGAGACTTTGAAATTGTGCGATGCAACTTCTCCGTATGCTTTGACCGGTGCAATCTTCGCGCAAGACCGTGAGAAACTGCTCGAGGGATACGAGGCCTTGCGTTATGCCGCGGGTAACTTCTACCTGAACGACAAGCCGACAGGCGCGGTGGTTGACCAACAACCCTTTGGCGGTGCCCGTGGTAGCGGAACCAACGATAAGGCGGGTAGTTACCTGAACCTGATTCGCTGGACCAATACCCGTACCGTGAAGGAAACTTTGATTGCACCGACGGATTATCGCTATCCTTTCCTGGAAGCTGATAAGTAAAATTGAGTACAAAACTGTTTTGACGGAGTGTAAGATTCCGTCGAACGGTTTAATAATAAAAACGGAAGAGGTGGTTTTAGGATCGCCTCTTCTCCATAAAAACACAAATTAACACAGGAATAACAATGGTTGACATTAAAAAAGTATTGGAAACACTGGGCATCACAGAGGTGAATGCCGGAGTATCCACAGGAGTAAACTGGTTTGAAACCGAGGGCGCTGTTACGGCTTCTTTTTCGCCCATCGACGGAAAAGAAATAGGTAAAGTAAAAAACGGCACCCTGGACGATTACGAAATGGTAATCAAAAAAGCACAAGAGGCTTTCAAAGAGTGGCGTTTGGTGCCGGCTCCCATTCGTGCCGAAGTGGTTCGCCAAATCGGACTGGAGTTGCGTAAGTATAAGGATGAGCTGGGCGCGTTGGTAACCTACGAAATGGGTAAGATATATCAGGAAGGCCTGGGCGAAGTTCAGGAGATGATTGATATTTGCGACTTTGCCGTTGGGCAAGCCCGATTGATGAACGGCGTATCCTTGCAAAGTGAGCGTCGCGAGCACCGTTTGTTTGAGCAGTACCAGCCTTTGGGCGTGGTAGGAATCGTAACTTCATACAATTTCCCTGTGGCCGTTTGGGCCTGGAACAGCGCTTTGGCTATTACCGCCGGCGATGTGGTTATCTGGAAACCCAGTTCGAAGACACCTTTGACCGCGGTAGCTACGCAAAAAATTATCGGTGATGTATTGAAACGTAATAATGTGCCCGAGGGTGTATTTAACCTGATTGTGGCCAAATCATCGGTAATGGGAGACAACTTCCTGGCCGACAAGCGCGTGAATCTGTTATCGGTTACCGGTTCTACCGCCGTTGGAAAACGTGTGGGCGGAATCGTTGGAAAACGTCTTGGAAAAACAATTTTGGAGTTGGGCGGAAACAATGCGGTAATTATGACCCCGCACGCCAATATTCCGATGGCTGTTACCTCTACCGTTTTCGGTACCGTGGGCACAGCCGGACAGCGTTGTACCACTACCCGCCGGATTATCATCCACGAAAGCATATACGATCAGGTGCGCGACCATTTGGTAGCCGCTTATAAAAAGATTGAACATAAGGTGGGTAATCCTTTGGATGAGAACTTCCTGGTTGGGCCGCTGATTGACAAGCATTCGGTAACCCTTTTCCGCAATGCCGTGGAGCAAGTGGAAAAAGAAGGCGGTAAAGTGCTCTTTGGCGGACAGGTGATGGAAGGCCCCGGATTCGAGTCGGGTAATTATGTAATGCCTTGTATCGCTGAGGCGGAAAATCATTACGAGATTGTGCAGGAAGAAACTTTCGCACCTATTGTTTACCTGATTAAATATAGCGGTGATGTAATGAACGCTATTGAAATTCAGAATGATGTGCCGCAAGGTTTATCTTCGGCGATCTTTACCGATAATATGCGTGAGGCGGAACTGTTTACTTCTGTTGCGGGTTCCGATTGTGGAATAGCCAATGTAAATGCCGGAACTTCCGGAGCTGAGATTGGTGGTGCCTTTGGTGGCGAGAAAGACACCGGAGGCGGACGCGAGTCGGGTAGTGATGCCTGGAAAGCCTATATGCGTCGTCAGACTTCTACCGTAAATTACGGAACTGAGTTGCCGCTGGCACAAGGTATCAAGTTTGATTTATAGTATTTAGAATCGAATATTTCAGATCCCCGTTTGCCTTTGGCGGACGGGGATTTTTTATACCCCCTTCCTTAATATGGCTCCATAAAATCTCTGTGCAACTTTGTGTATTCTTTGTGCAATAGCTGCCTATCGATTTCACAGTGTAACGCAGTGTTGTACACAGAGTAACACAGTGAAGAATTCAAACTTATATGCCTTATATGGTTCCCAAAAATCTTTGTGCAACTTCGTGTCTTCTTTGTGTCCTTTGTGCAACAGCTACTCAATGTTCCTTAATTTAAATCAAAAATCATATCTTTGATAAAACAAATTTGCTTTATGATTAAAATTCCGGTCTTATTATTTTTCGTCATTACGCTATCCTTTGGCGCATTTGCCCAAAACCTGCAAGACAGCGTCTATTTCAAGCAATCGGGGAAATACTACCGCTTGTATAAAGGCAAAAAGAAGCTGATAAAAACACAATTTGTGGATTATGGCGGTTTTGTAAATGGTCTGAGTGCCGTGCGAAACAAAAATTTTAATTGGGGGGTTATTAATCAGGCGGGAGAAACTCTTATCCCATTTAAGTACAATAGAATCCTTATTCGAGAAAGCGGAAGTATTATCGCCTGGAGCGACGACGCCTGTACCTTTTATAATACTGAGGGGAAAAAGATAAATGTGTATGACTACGGGAATTTCAGCATAAAATACAGGGATGCCTCCGTGGTGGTACAACCGAATCCGGATAGCGCCTATTATGGTAATTACCAATACGTTTTTAAGCTTACCCGGCCCGACGGAACCGCGCTTTGCGATTCCTTGTTCTCCGCCCAGCCCTATTTCGATAAAGACTTTTTCCGCGCGATTATTTACAACTCGGAATACCGGATTGATTTGGACGGTAAAATGACTTTTTTACGGAAAGTTGATTTCAGCACATCGGATACTTCGCTGCAGCACAGCATTAACCCTCCGCAATTTCCCGGTGGAGAGGAGGGCAGAATGCAGTTTTTGATGCGGAATATTTATTATCCGGAAATGGCCAAAGCTACCCAAAAGCAGGGAATCGTATATGTACGTTTTATGGTGGATAAAGAGGGAAACGCCATTTATCCCGCCATTGTAAAAGGTGTATGCCGGAGCATTGATTTGGAATGCTTGCGCATGATCTACGAAATGCCTCGATGGAAGCCCGCCCGCGAAAATAACAGGCTGATTTATATTACCGTGAATATGCCTTTCCGCTTTATTTTAGTGGATTAAAACACAACTTATGAATAATTTCAGATTCGCCTTATTTTTCATTCCATTGCTACTTCAATTTTGCAGCCCGGATACAAGCCGAAATGAAGCACCTTCGAAATTATTTGAATATCGTCTTTCCCAAAAGGCAGATAAAATATGGGCGCACCGTGTTGATCGTATCAGTGATGCTAAAAGCAAAGCGGCGGAATTTAACGGAATTGAAGTAGATCTTTTTTATAATGCCCTTGAAGATGATTTTTATGTGCGGCACGATGAGGACGCTCCGGATACTTTGAAATTGGATGTTTTTCTTGATTCGGTACTGACAATTAAAGATTATTATTTCTGGTTTGATTTTAAAAATCTTGAATCGGATATAGTTCTGCAACAAATAAGCCGCTTAAGCGCTATCTTATCAGAGCATGGTATCGGAAATCGATGCTTTATTGAATCGACCAATACAACAGCCCTGAATATCGCGGGCAAATATATTCCTTGTAGTTTTTGGATTCCCAAGAGCGAAGAACTTAATACAGAGAAAGAGCAAAAGATTTTAGCTAAGCAAATATTGAGGAGAATAAAAGATACGCACATAAAAATGCTTTCTGCTGACTACCGTTATTACCCCTTCTTCGAAAAGTATTTCCCGGATTATAAAGTCAATTTATGGATGATTGGGGAGCCTGATGCTGAAAAATTAAACTTATTGAATGTATTGGCACAGAAGAAAAATGTAAATATAATTCTGATTGACAGGAATACTAATTATTTATCGACCCGTTAAGCGTATAAAAAATAAGCGCGATGGTTTTGCGTTAAAAAACACTATTTTTACCCTGTACAAAATTCAAGCGCAAGCAAAGCATGGAACAGAAAGTAATTCTCGGGATTGATATCGGCGGAACAAATACCACTTTTGCACTGGTAAACAATGCCGGAGAAATCCTTTTTAAGGATAATATCCCGACGAACCAATATGCCAACGCGCGTTTATTGGTGCGGCGTATAAAGGCGATTATTGATGAAAAGGCCGGAGCTTACAGTTTAATGGGCATCGGTGTGGGGGCGCCCAATGGGAATTATTATAAAGGAACCATTGAGTTTGCCCCGAATTTGCAATGGTCGGGGATAGTTCCCATTGCGAATTATTTTCACGAAGATTTTCATATACCCGCTTTTTTGACCAATGATGCCAATGCGGCGGCCCTGGGCGAGATGTTGTTTGGAAACGCCCGTGGATTGCGCGATTTTATTATGGTAACCCTGGGCACCGGATTGGGTAGCGGAATTGTGGTCAACGGACAGGTTTTGTATGGCCACGACGGCTTTGCCGGGGAGCTGGGACACGTAATCGTAGAAGAAAACGGGCGGCAATGCGGTTGCGGCCGGAAAGGCTGCCTGGAAACCTACGCCTCGGTTACGGGCATTAAAACCACCATGGTATCGCTTTTGGAAAATACAAATGAGGAAAGCGAGTTGCGCGGCTTCAAATTTGAAGACCTTTCGGGAAAAATTATTGAACAGGCGGCCGTCCATGGCGATGCCCTGGCGCAAAAGGCCTTTGGCATTACCGGAGAATATCTGGGCAAGGCTTTGGCTAATGTTATCGCCATCACCAGTCCCAAGGCGATTATTCTTTTTGGCGGACTGGCCCTGGCAGGTGATTTAATTTTTAAGCCCACCGAATATTTTATGAATAAGAATCTTCTAAAGATATTCGAAAAAAAGGTGCGCCTGATTCCCTCTGCCCTGCCGTCGAATGATGCCGCGCTGATTGGCGCTGCCGCATTGGCCTGGAAAGAACTGGAGCAGGGCCATTGATTTTGACGTAAATTTGCATTATATAAAACCACCACTATGTTGTATTCTATGACCGGTTATGGAAAGGCCGAGCTGGAGCTTTCCGGTAAAAAAATCAGTATCGAAATCAAATCGCTGAACAGTAAGCAAATTGATTTGAACGTGCGTATTCCTTACGTTTATAATGAAAAGGAACTCACATTGAGGGCCTTGCTTTCCAAACGGCTGGAGCGCGGGAAAGTGTCTTTCTATATGAACAGCGAAAGTGTGGGTGCGCATAGCGATTACAGCATTAATAAAGAATTGGCGGCACAGTATTTCAACGAGTTGCGCGAGGTGGCGCAAATGGTTCATGCGCCTGAAGGTGAGCTCTTGGCTGCCGTTACGCGCCTGCCCGATGTGGTGAAGCAGGCCGACGAAAGTGTGGATGCGCAAGAGTGGGAACAGATTATGCAAAAGGTGGAAGAGGCGCTGGAAAAGATGGAAGCTTTTCGCTTGCAGGAAGGCGAAACCCTGGAGCAGGACTTCCGGATGCGCATTGCCGCGATAATAAAATTGTTGGAACAAGTGGCGCCCTTTGAAGAAAGCCGTACCGAACGGGTGAAAAACAAGCTGAACCAGGAACTGATAAAGGCGGTGGACGAAGGGAAAATCGACCGCAACCGCTTTGAGCAGGAACTGATTTTTTATTTGGAGAAGTTTGATATCACCGAAGAAAAAGTGCGGCTGAAAAAGCATTGCGATTACTTCCTGGAAACCCTGGATAATCCGCAAAAATCAAAAGGAAAGAAACTGGGTTTTATCCTGCAGGAAATCGGTCGCGAGATTAATACCCTCGGGTCAAAAGCCAATGAGCCCAATTTGCAACAAATCGTGGTGCAGATGAAAGATGAGCTGGAAAAAATAAAGGAACAGAGTCTGAATATCCTCTAAACCTCAAAAAATGAAACTAAGCAAAACGCAGGGATACCTAATCATTGCCGGCTTATTGGGTTTGCTGTTTCCC
>CAYUAN010000328.1:0-8001 GCA_964442545.1 uncultured Prolixibacteraceae bacterium
GTAGTGTCATTCACAATTCAAGACACCATTAAAGAAAAATCTTTCCCAAAGAAAATGGCTGTTAAACTTCAACCTTATATGAAGTACGGTGCGGATACCATGAATCTGGAGCCAATGTATCTGAAAGGTGAAAAATCTACGGGTAAAGGGAATACGGTAAGTTGGACAACGACTACTCCTTTAGTATATAACACATCTTTTAAGTACAAGCCGGAGATGGAAGTTTCAGAGCTTTGGGTTAAAGCTTATACCATTGATAAGAACGGTGCGGAAACAGAGGTTTCTGATGTTAAAATTGCAGATGGTATCGTAATCACTTCATCACGTGTGGGTAAAGGAGAGAAGATGGCTTATGCCGCTGATGGTTATGAGAAAGAAACAATCGTATCTAAAAAAGAGAATCTGTACTTTGCATACAATCGTTCAAATCTGAACTTAGGTTTGAAATTGAACAAAGACAACAAAGATTCTTTGGCTGCTTTGAATGATTTCTTCGCACGAGGATGGAAAGTAAAAGAAGTTAAGATTGATGCCTGGGCATCTCCTGAAGGTGAAATGACCTTGAACCAGGAGCTTTCTGACGAGCGTGGTGCTACTGCAAAGAAATACATGGAGAATCAAGCCAAGAAAAATAAAATTGAGGATGTAAACTATGCTGTTACTGCAAAGGGTGCTGACTATGATGGTTTTATGGCTGCCTTGAATGCTTCGGATATTCAAGATAAAAACAAGATTGCCAATGTGATTAAATCTCAAGCTACTAAAGCACAGCGTGAGCAGCAAATCCGTAATATGACCGTTATCTATAAGGAGGTTGAAGACATGCTTTCTGTTCTTCGTAGAGCTGAAATCACAGTTTCTTTATATGAGCCTAAGCGCACTGATGAGGAAATTGCTAATTTGGCAACTACTTATCCTGACTCATTAAGCATGAACGAATTGCTTTATGCTGCAACCATGACTGACGATATGAATACCAAACTTAAGATTTATAAGTCAGCCATTGCAAAGAATGAAAAATGCTGGAGAGCATATAACAATGCTGCTGCCGTTGATATGGAATTAGGTAATACCGATGAGGCTGCAAAATATCTGGAAAAAGCAAATACTTTGAAAGCCGGACAAGGTGAAGTAGAAAATAACCTGGGAGTTTTGGCTGCATGGAATAAAGATTATGAGGCTGCTGAAAAGCATTATAATGCTGCACAGAGTGCCGGTATCAATGTAGAGCAGAATATGGCTGTAATTAAGATGATAAAAGGTGATTATGCTGGTGCAGAGTCTTCATTGTCTGGTGCAAAATGTACTTATAACCTGGCATTAGCTCAGTTGTCAAACAACAAAACTGATGAGGCTATTAAGACTTTGGATTGCGCTGAGAAAACAGGTGAGGTGTACTATCTTTATGCAATCATCGGAGCACGTACAAACAATACCAATATGTTGTACGATAACCTGAAGAAAGCAATTGCCGCCGTTCCTTCTTACAAAGCAGAAGCTAAGAAAGACTTGGAGTTTATTAACTACAGAAACAAAGCAGAATTCCAAACTATCGTGAAATAAGCACAATCAAACGATATATAAAAGGCTTCCAATCGGAAGCCTTTTTTTTTATGCATAAATTTTTTAGAAATGAATCCGGTGTACGCCAATGGGGCGTTCTTTGAAAATTTCCGTAACAATTTTCCGGTAGTCTTCCTCCTTGCCCACAAAGTCCAGCTCATTGGTGTCGATAATAAGAATACGCATATCTTTTTGTTGGCGGATAAAGTCAAAATAACTTTCCTGAATGCTTTGCAGGTATTCGTCTTGAATGTTTTGTTCATACGAACGATCCCGCTTTTTGATATTCGCTTGCAGCCGCTCGATACTTGAATAGAGGTAAACCAATAAATCCGGACGTGGCAACATCTGGCTGATTATTTCAAACAAGCGGTGGTAGAGCTTATATTCCTCTGTTTGCAGTGTCTTTCTGGAAAATATCAGGGACTTATTGATAAAGTAATCGGATATGGTAAAATCCTTAAAAATATCCTGACTACTCAGGTGGTCCTTCAATTGCTGATAACGTTCGGCCAAAAAGGAAAGCTCCAAAGGAAACGCATAACGATCGGGTTCTACATAAAACTTCGGGAGAAAGGAATTGTCCTCAAATTGTTCCAATATCAAACGCGCATTGTATTCCCGGGCGATCTTGGTCGCCAGCGAAGTTTTCCCCGACCCGATATTACCTTCAATCGCAATAAATTTAAAAGGACTTTTATACATGGTATTCCTCTACTTTTGACGGGTCCGTACAATTTTTAAGCAGGTCGTGAATGCGGCTTTTCAATACCGGGTGCACATAATCGGGAATAATCCTGTCCAGCGCATATAAAGTGAAGCGTCGTTGATGAAGATGTTTGTGCGGAATAATCAGCTTTTCGGTTTCGATAATATCATCATTGAAAAATAAAATATCAATATCGATATTTCGTGAAATCCATTGGCGCCCGTTCTTTCGTTCCCGGCCCAATTCGTGTTCAATCTTCTGAATTCTTTGCAAAACATTGGCGGCATCAAGCTCTGTATGTACAATAAGTACCTGGTTCAGGAATGTATGTTCCGATTCAAAACCCCAAGGTTCCGATTCAATCAAAGGTGAATAAGCCGTAACAGCTCCGACACGCCGGGAAATAAGCTCGAAAGCCTGAGCCAGTATAGCTTCACGCTGTCCTAAATTTCCGCCTGTCAGCAGCACCAATCGGTTCATATTCGAGTCATGATTTATTGAAGCCCAAAATTACAATTATTCGTTTCCAAAGGCCTGTTTGAAAAACGTTTTTTACTAACAAAACCTGAATCAAACAAAAGGATTCAATATCTTTACCCGAAATTAAAAATCTATGCTGCGAAAGTATCCGGTTCACTATATCGTTTTGCTTAGTTTATTGTTGATAATCAGCATACGCTGGTTGGGTGTCAGCGGGCAGAATTATCGCACCGTCATTACCAGCGACGGGCGCGGTTATTATCATTATTTCGTTGCCTTGCTTGGGCCGCAATTAATGGACGAGCAGGAGGTAAACGGTACTTTTCTGCTTGCCACGGAGGATGGTAGCGTGCTAAATAAATATTTCGCCGGAACCGCATTGCTCTGGTCGCCTTTTGTTTTGCCTGTTTATGCCTGGTATTATCTGACTGATGGTCCCGGAGTGAACTTTTATGCCGAGGGCTTTCAAAAAGCAATCAGTCTGGCGGCCTTGTTTTATTTGTTTTTGGGTTTGTTGGCTTTGAAAAAGCTATTGGAAAGTTTTGACCTTGAGGCCAGGGTGGTAAATATCACATTATTTGTTTTTTTCTTCGGAACAAATCTGTCCTATTACACCATTATTGCGCCTTCTATGTCGCATGTATATTCGTTTAGCCTGATTGCGGGTTTCCTGTATTTTGTACGGCGATTGTCTTTACGTACGCATCCCTTCGACATCATTTTTGCGACTTTAATACTGGGCTTGTTAGTGCTTGTGCGTCCGTTGAATATACTGATTGTCCTTGCCGTACCTGTTATTTGGGCGCGTCGCACCAACTTCATCAACTTGATAAAAGATAATGTGCCTCTATTGGCTATCTCTGCCTTTTTCTTTTTAATGATTATCGGAATCCAGATGATTCTGTGGTATTTTCAATCAGGTAAATTCATCCAATGGTCCTATTCGGGCGAGGGTTTTTATTTTTACAAACCGCACTTCTTCGATTTCATATTCAGCTTTCGCAAAGGATTTCTGATTTATACGCCTCTATTGCTTTTATCCTTAAAAGCCATTCCTGCGCTTTACCGCAAAGAACGTTTTCGTGCATTGGCTGCTTTGTTTTTTGTTACGGTGCTTATTTATGTTCTTTCCTCGTGGTGGAATTGGTATTATGGCGACAGTTACGCTAGCCGCGCGCTGATTGATTTTTATGCCTTCTTCGCTCTTCTGTTTGCTTTGGATTTACAACAAATGCGCAAAACAGGACGCCTTATTACTGTCTCACTGGCCTTGCTGCTGACCGCTCTAAATGTTTTCCAATCTTATCAGTATTACCATAATATTATGAGCCACTATGATATGACGCGGGAAAAATATGCTTTTATATTTCTGAAAGGCGGAGAACAATACGAACATATTTTGGGCGGAAATGATGATATCGCCCCTTATCATAAAAAGCCGATGAAAGAATTATTTTCTATTCCTGATAATCCACGGCAGGATTGGTATCAGATTAGTTGTACGGGTGGGGAAGTTGGTAAAGTGGAGCAGATTAAAGTATATGGAGCGAAATATCCCTTTGTTATTGATTTGGATGCGCGACGGTTGATGGATTACCGTTCGGTGTATTTTGAAATGAAATGCGATTGGGAAAAAGCGGATTCTCATTTAACTAATGTTTATTGGACAATCAGTATGAGTAGCGGCGCCAATCAATATTATTATTACGCTTTCCGCATTAATGCCGTGCCTGTGTGGCAACAAAACCGGCGGAGTGACACCTACCGTTTTTCTATACCAAAACCCAAAACCGCTTCGGATAAAGTAATTATCGGCTTGTGGAATAAGGGTGAGCATGAATTTACCATACGGAAATTCTCGCTCAAGGCATTTGGCATAACCAATTAGTATAAAATTGTAACTTTACGGCATAATGAACGTCTTGAATAAATATTAACAAATTAAATACATTCACTAATATGAAAAACTTCATTAAATACACTGTTGCCTCATTTCTAGGCACGTTAATCACTTTTTTTGTGGTAATACTTATCCTGATTGGGATTGTGGGCGCACTTTCTTCCGGTAACGAGAAAGTGGTTAATGTTAAAGACAATACCCTTATCAAACTAAAACTGGGTGATAAACTTGTGGACCGTCAGCCGGCCAATCCTCTGGCAAAATACGGCATCGACTCGGATGAAGATTTGGAAGGCCTTGACCGCATTATTCAGGTAATAAAAGCGGCAAAAGAGGATTCAAAAATCAAAGGAATATATATTGATACACGCGATTTGCCCGGCGGCGGACTGGCCAATTATGAGAGTCTGCGCAAGGCTTTGCTTGATTTTAAATCGGCAGGTAAATTTATTTACAGCTATGGTGAGCTGTACTCACAAAAACAATATTATCTGGCATCCGTAGCCGATAAAATGTTTCTGAATCCTGTTGGTGCGGTGGACTTTAAGGGCTTGTCAGCGCAGATTATGTTTTTCAAAAACCTGATGGAGAAACTGGAAATTGAAATGCAGATTATTCGAGGTCCGAATAATAAGTTTAAGAGTGCGGTGGAGCCCTTTATGTACGATAAAATGAGTGAAGCCAATCGTGAGCAGACCACCAAGTTTATGGGTTCTATGTGGACTCAGATGCTGAAAGATATTTCGTCCGCCCGCAATTTGAGCATTGAGAATCTGAATATTATTGCCGACAGTCTGCGGGCTTTCAATGCTCAGGCGGCAATGGAAACCGGCCTGGTGGATGAACTTGCTTATGAAGACCAGTTTAAGTCCGAATTGATGAAAAAGCTGGATGTGACGGACGAGAAAAAACTGAATGAGTTAAGTTTTACCGATTATGCAAGTACAGTCTCGAAAGTAAAAAATCCGACGGCGAAAAGTAAGATTGCCGTAATTTATGCTGTGGGTGAAATTGTAAGTGGTGAAGGAAATGATGAAATTATCGGCTCTGACCGCATTGCCAAGGCAATTCGTAAAGCGCGAAAGGACAGTAGCATTAAAGCTATTGTAATGCGGGTAAATTCTCCCGGAGGCAGCGCTTTGGCTTCCGAAATTATGTGGCGTGAGTTGGTGCTGGCCAAAAAGGATAAGCCCGTAGTGGTTTCTATGGGAAATGTGGCGGCATCGGGCGGCTATTACATTTCGTGTATGGCCAATAAAATTTATGCCGAGCCTACAACCATTACCGGTTCAATCGGAGTTTTCGGCATGTTGCCGAATATGAAAAACTTCTTTAATAATAAGTTGGGGCTTACTTTTGACGGCGTAAATACCAATGTGAATTCTGATATTGGTAATCCCAGCAAACCGTTGTCACCATTTCAATACCGAAGCATGCAGAAAGAGGTGGTTAATGTTTATAAAACCTTTATTGGTCATGTGGCTGAAGGACGGAATATGACCGTTGAAAAGGTGGATGCCATTGGTCAGGGACGTGTATGGAGTGGGGTGGATGCCCTGGAAATCGGTTTGGTGGACGAGTTGGGCGGTTTGGATAATGCCATTACCGAGGCTGCAAAGATGGCTAATATATCCGAGTATAAAGTGGTAAAACGTCCGAAGCTGAAGGATCCGATTGAGGAATTGATTAAGAAGTTTGGCGGTAATGTGAAAACTTCCATTATTGAAGACGAATTGGGAACGTCTTACCGTTATTTTCAGTATATCAAGAAATTGCAAAATATGGATGGAGTGCAAGCACGTTTGCCTTATTTCATCGAGATTTTCTAAGATTATTATAATTTGTAAAGTCCGGTCAATGCCGGACTTTTTTTATACCCTAAATTATGGAAAGTATTGACCGGCAAAAGAAAGAGCTGCGCAAGAAGATAAAACAATTGAAAGCCCAAGTCTGCCCTGGGGAAATGCAACGCAAGTCGGCTGAAATATTTCAGAAGTTGGAACAGGACAGAGATTTCCTCAAGGCGGAGGTGGTGCTCGCCTATTGGGCGATGCCTGATGAAGTCATTACGCATGATTTTGTTGAAAAATGGCACAAAAAGAAATTAATACTCCTGCCGGTAATCGACGGCGATGACTTAATTCTGAAGCGCTTTGAAGGAAAGGATAAAATGATGCCGGAAGCCCGTTTCAATATTCTGGAACCTCAAGGGGCGGTGTTCTCCGATTGGAATCGCATCGATTATATTATTGTGCCGGGCGTTGCTTTCGATTATAATAAAAACCGCATGGGACGCGGCAAAGCATTTTATGATAAGTTGCTGCGTAATGTGAAGGCCAAAAAAGTCGGCG
Source organism: uncultured Prolixibacteraceae bacterium (assembly GCA_964442545.1). GTDB lineage: Bacteria > Bacteroidota > Bacteroidia > Bacteroidales > UBA1556 > UBA6267. The sequence continues at coordinate 7,004 of CAYUAN010000328.1, forward strand.
TATGCTTTGATTTTCAATATCTGCCCACAATTCCCGTGGGTCAATATGATATCCCGATGGATGAAGTTTATTGGGCGTAGAAACTTTTTGTGTCTGATTAATGCACTGTTGAAAAGTAAATTCGTCAATTTTATAAAAAGATTCGGACACTGACTTTTTTTTCTATTTTTGTTTTCCATCAATTTTTATCACAGGGGCTTTTAAGTCTTAATCTGCAGGAATAACACAATTATACACCGGAAGGGAATATTATTTTCTTTTCGAAATATTAATGAATTATTATAACTACATAAAATACAACTAACTAACACATTTTTTTATGAACGATTTTTCATCAATTAAAAAGAGTCTGGAAAAACTTGGAATTCAGGCAAGCGAGATTGTTTACAATCCTTCTTATGAGCAATTGTTTGAGGATGAAATGGATCCGAAAAACGAGGGTTTTGAGAAAGGGCAGCTAACCGAGCTGGATGCCGTAAATGTGCTGACCGGACGTTTTACCGGACGTTCGCCAAAGGACAAATACATTGTTTATGACGATGTAACCAAAGATACGATTTGGTGGACTTCTGATGCGGCACAAAATGACAATAAGCCCCTGTCGCCCGATGCTTGGGATGATTTGGAGAAAGTAGTTGCTGCGCAACTAAATAATAAAAAACTGTATGTGGTGGACGGCTATGCGGGTGCTAACGAAAATACCCGTTTGAAAGTACGTTTTATCATGGAGGTGGCCTGGCAGGCGCACTTCGTGAAAAATATGTTTATCCGCCCGACGGAAGAAGAGTTGAAGAATTTTGGAGAGCCGGATTTTGTGGTTTTTAATGCCTCAAAAACAACCAATCCCGACTGGGAAAAGCACGGTATGAATTCCGAGGTGTTTACCGTATTTAATTTGACCAAGCAAATGCAATTAATTGGCGGAACCTGGTATGGCGGTGAGATGAAAAAAGGTTTGTTTGCCATGATGAACTACTACCTGCCGTTAAAGGGTATTG
>CAYUAN010000329.1:0-4251 GCA_964442545.1 uncultured Prolixibacteraceae bacterium
AACAAGAAATCATCAAGCAGCTTCAGTCTTCTGATTATTTTGTACTTTCAAGCAATCACGAAACCTTTGGTGTAGTAATTATTGAAGCCATGAGTTGCGGATTGCCGGTATTATCCACGGCTTGTGGCGGCCCCGAATCAATCATTATAAATGACAAGCTTGGTTTATTATCCCCCGTCGGGGACACGAAATCATTTGCACAAGCGTTAAGTAAGCTCTGTACAACTACATTTGACCATGCGTATATACGTGATTATGCCGTAAATAATTATTCGTTCGAAGTGCTTTCACAGAAATTATTAGACATCTATAAAGAACTATTGCAATGAGTATCAATCGTAAATACTATATTCCGTTTTTTATCGTATTCTGGTTTTTTACGATTATCGGATCGTCTTTGTATATCGGAAGTTCCATGTTTTCGATTCGCAATTTGCTCTTTCCCTTATTAGTTGTTCTTATCTACTTTTTGAAGGATACCCCATTAAAAAAATCGCAGATTATTATTTTCGCCCCTTTAGGATTGTTATTTCTATACGGTACTTTTTCACTATTCCTTTCGGGTAGTATTGATATGGAAATTATTAAAGATTATTTCTATTTCAGTTTTATTCCCGTTCTTTTTCTCAGCATTATGTTGCTGGCTAATTCATTTAAGGAACAGTTCTTTGAATCAATGGCCCGCTATGCGCATTATCTCCTGTATTTCCTTTTTGCGTGGATGATGTTTGAATTGTTTACGGATATTCACCTGCCCGTACACACGCCCAACCGCTTTCATATTCCATCCACATTTTTTACGAATGCTAATGATTTGAGCGTTATTGTCATACAATTGTTTATGATTATTTCCGTATTAAAAAAGCGGGATGAACCACAATGGCGCTATACGTTAGCCTTCTTTCTAAGCTTCATAGTAGTTTTTATTACTATGTCGCGCCTTGCCTTATTGTCTTTTGTGATTATTTCGATATTTATTTTTCTGTCCAAATCGTATCGATGGAAGGATTTGATAATAAATGTAATTGTTATTGGACTTACGCTTACCTACTTAAGTTTCGACCTGCCCAATCCAAGAACCAGCAAATCCATAATTGACCGTTCAAAAACGCGGGTAATTTTAATTAAGGATATTGATTACAGTAGTTTGGAGTCGATAGATGAGAGCAGTAGTGATACATTCACCCAATTAACCGACGAAAATAAAGACACTACGTTCTCTTCAAGCCGCATTCGTTTTGATATATACAGCATTCCTTTACGACAGCCCGATAAATTTATTTTTGGTTATGGTTTTAATTCCGACAAGGAAATAATTACAAGATACCGGACAATACCTCATAAGATTATCAACAGCCACTCATTTTTTATTCAATTGATTTTTTATTTCGGATGGATTGGTTTTATTCTTATGGTGTTGTTTTTCGGTATTCTAGGATTTTACACCTTACTTCATATTAAAACCCGGGCCTTTTTTATTCCGGTCATCATCACACAAGCCCTATTGCTCAATGTCCCGTCCAGCGTGATGCGTTTTCCATTGGTTTGGATTCCGTTTTTTATTGCCATCGCATATTATACAAATTTGAATAATAAGCACCGATAACAGCTATTCTTCATCCATATTTTTGATAAATACAATCGCTATTACAAAGGTAAAGGTATAATAAATCATTTGCGCAATAGTATAAGAAATCAAGGTTGCTCTGAACGTTCCGAACCAACTGTAGCCGAAATATATGGAAGCACTTACCATAAGCAGATGCATTATATCGTAAAGCAGCATTTGCTTTTGTTTATTTACCCGCATATAAATGAATGAAAGGGATGATGATATAAACGAGACCGCATAGCTGAAGACAAGTATTTTAAGGGTTGGCATAAGTTCAATCCATTCAGCACCCAACAATTCCGAAACCCAGGCTGAAGGGATAATTTGCACAAGAACCAGTGCTACTGCAGAAACCATAACCAAATATTTCGCATTGCCCAGATATAAGCTCAGTAATTGATTTTTACCCTTTACATCGCTCAATTCTTTATAGAAAACCTGGGAAAATGACTGGGAAAGCAAGCCGAAAGCCACCGACACATACACAACGGAAATACCAATAATTCCTGCCGTTGAAGCGCCAAAATATGAAGTAAACATACCGATAAACACCAGATTAATAAGGTTGCCGACAAATACCGACGGCATGGTAAACAGCGGAAACCGGTAATGCTTTTTCAGTGAAGTCCATACTTCTTTCGGTGTAGATAAATGAAATTTTCTGAGATCATTTAATACAAATCGAGATGCCAAATACAGGAATGAGACAAACTCTCCGGCCAGCCGCCCGAAAATTAGCCCGTTACTCCCACTTTTGTAATAGCCTAATCCAAGTTTGCTTGTCTCGGCAGCTGTAGTTTTCACCACTTTCCCAACAGCTATTCGCCTATATATTTTTTTCCGGTTGTTCCAATAATTAAGTGTTTCGAAATTGGAGAAAAAGAAAATACTAAGGGGAATAAGATAAAAATAAGATCGGATTTCTTCCACGCCGAATAACCGGCCTGTAAAACCGGGAAATAAAAGAAAAGCAATACCCGCTATAAAGGTAACGATAAGACTAATGCTTACAGCCCCGGCAAATACATTTTCCGCCTCCCGTTCCGTATCGGATTTAATAATCGCGAACTCATATTTTAATGCGGCAACTTGTGCCAAAAGCATCGTTACCGAAGTATAGAGCGCCAGCTCACCAAATTGTGCCGGGCTATAAAACCATTTTTGCAATACCGGCAATATCAAGAACGGAATCAACTGAGCAATAGCACTCCCCGACAACAGTGTCATCATGTTTCTGAAAAATTCCGAACGCAATATGCTTAATTTCATTTCTATTGATTCTATTCTACGGGCTTAATTTAATCATTCGGGGGCAGAAGCTTCCGATAAACTTCAAGAAGTTTCTCTTCTTCATTACACCAATTATATTTCTCTAAAACAGCCTTACGCCCGTTTTTGCCCATCACATCAGCTTCCGCAGGATGTTCCAGTAAATAGTTAATCTTCCCGGCTATGGCTTGCGGATCTTTGGGGTTTACCGTTAATCCACATTTATGCTCATCAATAATCGACTGCCAATAAGGAAAATCTGATGCGATTACCGGAATGCCTGCCAACATATATTCAAACATTTTTATCGGCAGTGAGTTCAAATAATTACGCAAAGGATATAAACTCACCATACCAATTTTGGATTTATTAAGGAGCTTGGCAACCTCTTCCCGCGAAACAAAACCAAAATAATCCACTTTGGACCAGCCTTCAGAACTTTCACATTTCTTTTTAAATTCCGGGGTTTCAAACTCCCCGGCCAATAGTAGCCTGACATTGGTGTATTTAAGACTATCAATCAACTCATACACTCCTCTGGTTTCAAAAATCCCTCCGACATAACTGATATAATTTTCTTTATCCGAAAAACTACCTGAAACATCCTTATTCTCCCCTACTAGCGGGAAATTATTTATATCAATACTTTGGGAATTAATCTTTATAAAACGCCTGTAAATATACGGGGTTGCCGTTACGATAAAATCAAATTTGCGGGCATATCGATTCTCAAAAAATTCGATTCCTGTAGATATAAACGGCTTAATTAAATTTGTTAGATAGGGTTTTCCATAAATCTGTCTCGGCAAATCCTCATGCACATCATAAATCACCTTTTTGCCTTTCTTTTGCAGTTTAGCCGCAATGGTAATTAATTCAGGATCATGAATGTGATACACGTCACAATCAAGGGCTATGGCTTTTTCTAATGCTTTTTTTGAATCAATCCGAACACGCTTTAAGCGGGAATCCTGCCTTTGCCCCACATCAAAAATATGTATTCCCTCGTGCAGTTCATCTCCTTTTCCATCGGCAACAATATAGCTTACCTCATATTCCTTGGCCAGACTTTTACACTCTTTATGAAAAATACGGACATCATAACGTTGATGCACAGTGGAAATATGACATACCCTGCTTTGCTCAATTCCGGTTTGCGGCTCCGGCAATTGCTTTTGCTCTATGGCAGCAATGGCTTCCTTGAAATTTACAAACTCGTAACCCTGCTCCTTAAAATAATCTATCAGGCCTTCATACCATTCTTTCCAGGTTAAATAAGATTCGTCAAAATAGCGGGGATGGATTAAAACACTCAAATACCCCACACCTTTATCACGCAGCTCCTCTACCTTTTTTATGGTGTTTCTCAA
>CAYUAN010000330.1:0-11514 GCA_964442545.1 uncultured Prolixibacteraceae bacterium
TATCGGCAAAGGCATTATCCTGATTGATTTCTGGTACACGCATTGTCCGCCCTGCGTACGTGGCATTCCGCATATCTCCGACTTTTATAAAGAAATGAAAGGTAAGGGACTTTTTATTTTCGGGCTTAACTCCGTGGACAATCAGCCGCGCGCGATGAAGAATCTGAAAAAATTTCTGAACAAACGGGAAATCAGTTACCCGATTATCCTTACCGCGCCGGAGGTAGATAAGCAGTATAAAATTATGGGGTATCCGAGTATGTATGTAATCGGCCTCGACGGGAAAATACTGGAAGTGGAAGTGGGATTTGACGAAGCCTCATTCGATAAAATGAAAGAGAAAATCAAGGGATTTATTGAGGAGGCTAAGTTGTAGATTCGGGTGTACCCTTTAGCCGGATAGTCAGATTTTTGATTCCAAAAGCCGCCATTAGTATAAAAAACGGCAATAGCGGAGTGATAAAACGTGCATGCCAGTTCAGGAAAGTCGCTATACTGAATATACTTAGCGTGAATATCCACACTGCAGTAAACAAGAACTCCGCCTTATTCTGTTTCCAAAACAACGGAATCCCGATTAGTGCTAAAAGATACACGGGATAAAAGCTCATCATCAACAGATTGTGCATATCGGAGAAATACGGCCGCGTCATCGCGAAATAATAAAAGGCCCGCGTGGCCAATAATTCTGGGTAGCTGCCGATGGCAGGAAAGGCCTCATTCTTCCATACCACCCAATTATTTTCCCTAGCCAAAACAATATATTCCTGCAAATAGGAGGTGGCAAAAATAAGATTTGCGCTCAGCACCAAAAGCACGGATACAATTATTGGAATAAGGAATTTAATTTGCCACTCTTTACGCATTATCCAGATATAAACCGATATGGGAGCTAAAAGTAATACGCCGGTCGGACGTAAAAAAGAAAGTGCCAGGAATAAAACAGAAATAATCAGCGCGTTTTTTAAGGATGGAATACCATAAATAAATAAGCGGGATACCAAAAGAATCAGCACGCTAAGAAACAACGACTCGGTAAATAAATGGAGATTCCACATCTGAAATGGAATCGTAAAAACCAACAGCAAAGTGCCGGCCATAGCCGTTAGCCCCCCGGGAATCAGTTTTTTAAGCATCCTGTAAAAACAATATGTAGCCCGGGCATTTAGGATAAGTTGCACGCCAAAGACTGCTGCAATTCCGAATCCGCTCTTTATCGCCAAAGCGATAATCAAAATATACAGGCCGTAAAATAATCGCTCAGGCATTATGCTCCCTGTCGCTAAAAAAGTACGGGCATCCAATTGGTATTTGGCTCCTTCAAAATCGCTTATAAAGCCAAAACGGGAAAACAAGAGGAGTTGCACAAAAAGCCATGCTAAAGCGATAATCCATAATTGATTATTTCGCAAAATATGAATGAAGCTTTGAAATCGAATCCGCATCGCAATTCAGATTTAGCGCATCAGGTACATCTTACCAAAACTCTTGGTAAAATATTTTGAAGCTTCCGTTTCATTAAGCTCAATATCCTCGCCGTTCAGGCGGGTAAGCACACGGTAAAGATAAACCCCGTTGGCCAGTTGGTCGCCAAAATCATCACGTCCGTCCCAGGCATATTCGGTAATATTGCGCCCGATATGCAAAGGCCCCAGCTCATCCATATCAATCTCGCGCACCACTTTTCCGGTAACGGTCATAATCTGAATTTTGAAATAATCGGGCAGTTGCGAACCCGTCAGAGTAAACACAAAATGCGTTTTGGTAGAAAATGGGTTTGGCCAGTTCATCACCTCGGTAATGGTAGCTTTATTGATAACCTTAAACTTAATGTAGAAGTTGTCCATATTATCATAACCCGATTGATTATACGAAGCATCGCGCGCCTGTACCATCAACTCATATTCACCATCCCGGTCGAATACCGGACGATAAATTACCTGCCCGGTATTATCGGGCAATTCGGCAGGAATAAATTCCAGCAAATCGACATTGCTAAAACTCACATAGCGATAATCCAAATCTTTTTCCCCTTTAATATATACCTTAAAACTTGAGGTATCCGTAATTGGGCGCAATTTGCTGTCATCACGCAGGGAAATCAGAATCTCCGGACGGGCCGAAACTATATCCCCGTCGATAATATGCACTCCGTCAAATGTTACATCAAGCAAAGGATTATTATTGTCCCGCTGCACATAAAAAGGATAATCCGCGATATTATTAATATGTGTTACCTCCGCTTGGTCATAATTTCCCGTAACCGTATTAAAAGTATTGATGTCAATATGCAGATAACATTGTCCTAACAAATTTAAAGTGCCGGCAGTAATTGTGTCAATAATAAAGCTCTGCGCATCAATCGGGGCCAAACGTTTTTGACCTATTGGATATACATTCTGACTTACATCCGTAATCCAATACCGAACCAGTACACTATCGGCATCAATATCACTGATATTGCTGTACGCGATGGTCATTCGCACCGTATCGCCTTGCATCAGTGTATCTTTATAAAAACTTAGTTCCTTTTTAGGGCTAATCGCCAATTCGGGCACCCCCTCATAGGTAATTTGCCAGTAGTCCATTTGGCCGGGTGTACGTAAAGAATCGTCCCGCATACTAACGACCAATTTACAATAAGGAAAAGTTTTTGCGTCAATATACTGGCCTAAATTATTGATATCCGTTGAATCCACAGGATAATTCTTAAACAAGGTGTCTGAGCTGCCGTTAGCACGGAAGCCGATTAATGATAAATAGACCGTATCCGTCGGTGTAGGATCAATAGAGTGTTGTTTCCAGTGCAGACTATTCCATTTTTTTGCCGGACCGATCATGGGGGAACGGATAAAACCTTCATTCCAGTTGGTGCTCATACTATCGCGGAGTAAAACAATATCCGTTGAGCTGTTTCCCATTACCATATTAATTGCACCAACGCCTTTTTTGCCATACAATACAAAAGGACGATTATCCTGGAACGAACGCAGATTAAAACCAAGCGTATCAAAAGATTTATACAATGATTCCGGGAACCCGCTCACATGTGCATCGCCATTGGACATAACGACTACATAATGTCCGTCGGGCACTAAGGACAAAAAATCCTCGTTTCGTTGCCACCATACGGTATCCTGAACTACAACACTATTTCCGGGAGGTTGATTATTGGTGGTTACCGTGGCAAATTCAATAGCCGAAATTGGATATGAGCGACAATGCACATTATCCCATGTTCCGTAATTTATTCTGTTTGGGTCCGGATAGCTTAACCAAGGCTTAGCTGATACCGGATCAAAAACCGTGTATTTCAAACCCTTTGCATCAGGCCCCATACACATCCAATATGAATAAACAGAATTATTCATTTTCAGCCAAATTTCGGTCCATGCGATATTCGGATAAATACCGTTTTGAACCGTCAGTATCTTTTTATCATTCACAAAAGCAAACTTCCGGGATTGATCCAGATATTTAACGAATTGGTAGTTATCATTTTTATACTGATAGAAATGGGCCTGCGACCAGCCGCTTTTGCCCTGAATATACTGGAACGAGCTTTCGCGCCAGTTATAGTCCACCGTGGCCGTGGAATCGATACTTACCCGCCAATAGTACACCCGTTTGTTTACCAATGGAGTTATCGGCGTCCATTCTATCAGCCCGCCTTTGGTGGTAATTTTGGCCGTTTCCTTGGCCGGACTATTAAATTTATCCGTTGTGTCCATCTCAAAAACATAAGTTTTCGAAGCTGTAAAGGGATAATAGGTCGAAGCCTTCAGGCTAACATTGGAACTTGGGATAATGGCAAATTCCGGCGGATAAACCGGACTTAAATCCGCCGATTTAATATTAAGTGTGGTAATCAGTTTATTATTGTTTTCATCCAGTTCCAAAATCTCGGAATTGGCATCCACTTCCACCGTAAAAGTATTGTAGCCGACACCGACCGTACGATCAACAGGCATTCGAATAACTAAGGTATCGCGAAAACGTGTGGCGGAGATACGAAAGGTATAGGTTTTTATTTGGGCGGAATCCACCGGGAATTTCCGGCGTACCGTAACAAACATCGAATCGGCCACTGCCATTCCTTTATTGGTGATAACCAGATTAAAATCGAAGCTGTCCACCGCTGTGGTAACATCCGCAGGATCGTAAAAAACAGACTGTTGGTTCAAATAATAATCCGGCCGCTCGGCATTGTTCAAGGCTAAAGCTGGATCGCCGTGCAAGGTCATTTCCAAACAAATTTCCTTTTGCCCAATACTCGGCGTTTGTATCTGCTGTATGGTTTTCTGAATTATCTCGCCCACAGAATGACCATAATAACGGTAACTGAAATTACGGTAGAAATTGCTTGAATAGAGGTCTAACAGCGCTTCATAAGCCGGTGTTACCGATGCCAGATAACCAATCATCCCCTTATCACGAATCAGCACAAACTCTTCACTGGAATTTACCTGCCCGGTGCTGGTATATTGAAAGATATCTCCCGCAAAACAAGAATTCGCCAGAAGGAATGGGTATTTTCCGTAATTATTGTATTCGCTCGGATTATCAATACTGATATCAAAACCGATACCGGCCGCATGACCGAAAAAGGTCATCAGGGAAACTCCCTTGTTAATGTAATTCTTAATTAAATCCGATTGATTGATTTCAATAGGGTCGGTAGTAGTTTTGTTGATAGTGATTACGTTTGCACCCATCAGCGTATCTTGGGCAATCTTTTTGTATTTGGCGAGAAACTTGGCAATCCCTTCTTGCTGCTGCTTTGAAGATCCACCGCTAAAGTGCATAATATTTTTCATCCATGTATCCACAGGATTTTGCACCCGGTCTTCATAGATAATAATTTTATCCAGATATAAGTCCACATGGTCCAATGTCCGCGCACTCAATCTACCGGTAGGGATGGCAGGAGTCCAAAGGGTATCAATCAGGCCCGAGGTCAATAAAATATCACTCGGAGGATTTCCGAATGTCGGCACCATTGTTCCTTCAAAAAGCGCCGCGTTCTTACGATATTGCGAAGCTCTATACGATTTACCGATTATAAATAAGCCCTTAAAACGATTGTAGCCATAGGCATTACCCAAATCACGGATAAAATTCCGCACGGCCATCGGGTTTTTGCGGATTCCGTAACTGTATTGGTCATAGAGCTGCTCCGCATCCACTACAATACTGTGATAACCGGTGGAATTACGGTAAGCTCCGTAATCATCCGCTGTTTTTAAACTGGCCGCCCCCATCAAACTATGATGCGAAATAATCACATAATCCACTTGCGGATTCATATTTACAAAATTGGTAAACTGCGCGTTGGCTCCTACCGGTTTTAACGAAACAATATTTTGAATGGCGGATGTGCCGCTGATATAACACTCCTTAATTCCCCCGCTATTGGGAATCAGCACCTGATATGTGCTTCCTGCGCTTACCTTTATCCGTTTATGATTGCTTAAATCATAAAAGACGGGATCCGTACCTCCGCTAAATGAACTTAAATTAAGATAAGTTTTCGACTGTCCCGCAGCATCAGGCACAAATAAGCGGAACGTGCTTTTCCCCTCCAAATCTGTTGTATGCGGATAGTTTAACTTGATAAACGAAACGGCAAAGCGGTCGGCACCGCTACCTAAATCGTTAATCGAACTAAACTTAAATGAAGTTGAACTGCTTCCTAAACCCGTATTGGAAACCGGATAATTGAAATGCAAAAGTCTGTAACCTCCGTAAATGGAATCAATCGTTTGTCCGGCAAACTCCACCCGTAGATGATGGTCAAGAGCCAGGCCTTTATAATCGGAAGCGCCTAAAACATCAAAAGATACCTCTGCCGACGGCCCCTGAGTATAAACATTTTTTGAGGCCACATTGCGGGTACGCGAGCCTCCCAGATAAAGCGGATAATCATACCAACCTTCGCCTACACCATAAGCGGGGTCATCGATATAACTATCCCATAAATAAGTAATCGGCACCCCTTCCACATAACCGTAATTAAAATACAGCTCGCTATGACACCAAAACCAATTCGATGCAGTATAATTGGAATAGGCGACATCGTTTTCCTGCGTCAGACGCCTGTTATTCAAAGAATTGTTCCATGTGAAATAATAAACTGCCGTATCAGTAAATAAGCTGAAATCGGTATTGCTTTGATTAGCCGTGCTTTTATACAAAACACTATCGTACCACCCATCATTCTTTTGCGCATAAAATTCAATATAGTCATTAGGCCCGAAAACACCGGTATTTTCATTATGCACATAAATATACTGTTCTTCTCCCCTACCGTAAATCTGAAAATTCTTGGGATTACTTACGGAACTTAAAGGCACGCCCGCATTTTGAAGCGCGGCATACGATATTCGATAAATACCGTCTTTGTATACTTTAAAAGAGTAGTATTTTTGATTATAGTTAATCCATTCATTTCCTACATTTTGCGCCTGCAAGCCCAGCACCCAAAACAAACCTAAAAGCCCTATGATTAATCCTTTTTTTATCATTTCTTAGCTTTTTTCGGGGTGAAACTAAAACGGATGGAAAACACGTTGGAGTAAAGAGCCAGCGATTGGTCGCCAATATCAGTCAAAGCGTAATCTATTGTCAATACTTTTTTAATTCGGATACCAATTCCGATATTCGGTTGAAAAGTTGTATGCTTCTTATTATCCAAACCTGTTTCCTGCTGAATATTCCCAATTCCGGCACGCAGGAAAACAATTTTCATAAAATCCACTTCCATTCCGAAATGCGGGTCAATACTGAACGGATCGCTTTTGATGGCCACATTACGTTTACCGTCGGTGGTGATATCCAGATCCAGTTCCAGCAAAACTCCAAAATTCGCGGGCAGTTCAAAACTGCGTGCCGCCCCCAGCAATAAACGGGGCATGGTAATTTCCAGGCTGCTTTCCGGAATTTCGTTACCCGTGCGGGTGAATACATCACGCATTTCATCATCCAGATTAAAACTCCAGGCATTAAAGGTAGATGTAGCATCACGCAACACCCCGCCAAAACGCCATTTATCTTTTCGGTATTGGGCCGACAAATCGAGGCCAAAGCCCCATGAGCCGCCAAAATCACCCACCTTACGCCGAATGATTTTTACATTTCCGCCCACACTCAAACCTTCGATATTTGTTTTACGGGCATAGCTAATCAGAAAAGCATAATCGGCCGCCGAGAAACTTGTTACCTTATCATAATTAATATTTCCTTCGGCATCAATCAGTTCCGATGTATTGGGAATATTATCCACGCCAAACCGGATAAGAGATACCGCCATCACACTGCGTTCGTCAAATCGTATGGCAAAATTCCCGAAATCATATTTGGATATTCCCGCAAAATACTCGGCATGCATAAAAGACAGTTGTCGATTATCTTGCATACTGCTTAGTCCGGCCGGATTCCAATAGGCCGAATAAGCACTCTCGGTGCTGGCCACAACGGAACCGGACATGCCTAAAGCACGCGCTCCCACACCAATTGCCAAAAACTCATTACTGTATTTTGGCGCTTGGGCGTAGAGCTGCTGCAGGCAGAAAAGACTAATGAATAAGAGTATTTTTTTTACCATAAACAGCAAAATATCAATGATAACGCAGTTTTTGACGCTAAATTATAAACCGGTTAAAATTAAGCAAAAAAATACGATGCCACACATACCTTAGAAGGGTGTCGCGAAAAACAACAAAAATCAGAAAAATGTTAGAAATTGAATGGGTATTGCCCGCTTCTTTTGTAATGATTTTTAACCGGATAAGCAAACATGCTCAGATATGTACGACGAATTTGATCCGGATCGCCTTCAAGCCGTTTGGTACGATTGTACATCATTTCCTCAAAATACTTTTTATCCTCTTCGGAATAAAAATCGCGGAAGGTATCATTAGCATTCAGTAAATCGGCAGCTACATAATTCGACGGCCATAATTTATAATTGGTGTGATAAAACTCATCCAGATAATCAGCCAGATGTTTGATTTTCTCATTCTTGGGAATATCGGCATCCAAAGCCCGTAAATCATCTAAAGTGATTTCTTTTCCAAAGGAATACTGCACTCGTACTTTCTCTCCCATCAAACCCGCAAACATACTGTTAAAGTCATCCATCGGGCCTTTCTCGTATTTCCCTTCGTTGGCTACGGTTACCAACTCTTTTACCTTACTGGTATCACAGGGGTCGAACTCATAACTAATGGCCACCGGCAAGATATGCAGCTCGCCGTAGTTTTCCACAAAAGCCTCCTTAGACGACATTTGAAACATTTTGAGTAAACCCGCCTGGGTAAAATCATTACCATCCTTGGTGCGGCCTTCGCGATTGGCAATCCAAATGGAAGTATCGTCCTTGGTAATTAATTTGCGAATATAATGGGATAGCTTTTTTGAACTTTCCAACATTTCCTGCACTCCCAAACCACGCTTTACAATAAAGCTTTTGTTAATCCGCGCGATATCACGTACCCAAGGAATAGTCAACAGATTATCCCCAATGGCAATAGCTGTGGATTTGAATTCGTCGGGATTATTTTCAAATAATATAAAATTGAGCAGGGAAGCATCCAAAACAATATTCCGGTGATTGGTTAAAAACAAATACGGACGACCGTAAGTTACATTTTCCAATCCCGAAGCACTCAGATTTTTAATACTGATACGAACAATTTTCTGAATCACTTTAATAATAAAGTTCATCTGAAAATCATGAATATTTTTGAAGGATAAAATATAAGGGGGTATCTCTTTATCTTCAATGTTCCCGTCTTTCAGAAAACGAACTATTCTTCGCATTTCCGGCTCCTCCGACAAGCGTTGCATCACTTGTTTGAAATCGCCATCATCATAAAAACGGATATCCGAAAAATCGAATTCACTTTGCATATAAACTTCCCTCTAATTTACTCTACAGATTGCTTCCACAGAAAAACAAAAGTAAAAAAATATTGATTATGGCTTACTAAAATTAAATTTTGTTTCCTTAATTCGTGAAACAATGATACAAAATTACTTGCGCTTTGATACTACGAAGGATGGCGTGAAGTAAATTATTACTTACTTTGCAAACACAGCTAAAAACATGCAATGTATCGACTCCTTCATATAAAAAACGGACGGAATAACGATTTTAAAAGCCGGTTATTAAAACTATCCGATAACTTTGATATTTTCAGCATTTACGACAGTAACAACTGGCCGGACGATCGATATCATCAATATGATGTTTTGGCTGCTTTCGGTTCCGAAAAAGAAATTCGCTGCACAGCGGGAAATGCTTTTGAAAGTTTACGCTCTTTTCAGCGGGAAACAAAAGACTGGCTGTTTGGTTATTTGGCTTACGACCTGAAGAACGAAACCGAAAAATTATTTTCTAGAAATAAAGACGGCATCGATGCTCCGGACCTGTTTTTCTTTCAACCCTCCGTTTTGATTGTGCAAAAGGGTGGCGAATTGGAAGTTCTGTTAAACGAGGCCCACAGTAAAGATAGTGCGTTGGCTGCTCTTATTCAATCGGTGTTTGAATCCGGACCGGCTGAATCAAACATAAAAGATTGCAAAGCCGTTCATATTGCCAACCGTATGAGCAAAGACGAATACCTGCAAGCAGTGGACGCGATACGCAGACATATCAAGCGCGGAGATGTTTACGAATTGAATTATTGCCAGGAGTTTTATGCCGAACAAGCGGAAATCCATCCGCAAAGCGTTTTTCAAAAACTGATAAAAAAATCGCCCACACCGTTTTCAGCTTTTTGCCGGATAAACGAAATTTATGTAATGAGCGCCAGCCCCGAACGCTATATACGGAAAGAGGGCGACTATATTATTTCGCAACCCATAAAAGGCACGGCACGACGAGTAGCTGACGTACAGCGGGATAAAGAAGTGCGTACTCAGCTGCAAAACGATATTAAGGAACGGGCCGAGAATATTATGATTGTGGATTTGGTGCGCAACGACCTGACACATATCGCTCGTCCGAATTCGGTACAGGTGGAAGAGTTGTGCGGTATTTACAGCTTCGAGCAGGTGCATCAGATGATTTCCACGGTAAGCGCCCGGCTTAAATCAGATGCCGATTTTGTAGATGTTTTGCGCCACACCTTTCCGATGGGCTCAATGACCGGAGCCCCCAAAATAAGGGCGATGCAATTGATTGAGCAATATGAAAAAAGCAAACGGGGAATCTACTCCGGAGCCGTCGGCTATATCACGCCCGATGGCGATTTTGATTTCAGCGTAGTTATCCGCAGTCTGATTTACAACCAAAAGAACAAATACCTTTCCTTTATCGCGGGCGGAGCCATAACTTATCGTTCGGAGCCGGAAAAAGAATATGAAGAAAGTCTGCTGAAAGCGGAAGCCATACGGCAAATATTGGAGTAACCAAAAAAGCCGGCCCGTTTCCGGATCGGCTTTTACTTTTGGGTGGAAGATGGGACTTGAACCCACGACCCCTGGAACCACAATCCAGTGCTCTAACCAGCTGAGCTACATCCACCGTTTTAAGTGGCTGCAAAGATAAAAATTATTTTAATCTGCAATAGTTAAATTTTTCTTTTTTATTTGGACAGTAATTTGACTGGAGTCAAAGTCGGAATTCTGACATATTCTAATTTATAAAAGCGTAACTTTGCTCATTATGGCAACTTCCGAAAAGCTTAAGGTTTTGTTCTTACCGGCCTGGTATCCGCATCGTGGCGACCCGATGCTGGGACTGTTTGTACAGCGTCATGCCGAGGCGGTAAGTCTTTATGCGGAAGTATCGGTTTTGGCGGTGGTTTCCGATCCGGAGGCAAAAGAAGTATATGAGGCAGAAACCCGCAGGGACAATGGTTTTACCGAACTGATTATCTACTACCGCAAGTTTCAATCCGGGAGCAAGATACTGAACACTTTGGTAAACGGCTATCGCTATATAAACGCTCATTTGGCCGGATGGAAAATTTTGACACAAACAATGGGGCGCCCCGATATCAATCACGTTCACATCCTGACCCGCGCAGGCCTGATGGCGCTGTTTTTTAAAATCCGCCATAAAACACCTTATGTAATAACGGAACACTGGTCGCGCTATTTGCCCCACCATGGTGGTTATGGTGGCGGCATCCATCAAAAGCTGACCGAAAAAGTAGTGCGCAATGCCCGGGGAATCAGCACGGTGTCCAAGGCACTAAAGAACGGCATGGAGACGCACGGACTTCACCACCCCAATTGGCCGATTATTCCGAATGTGGTCGATACCCGAAGATTTCAGCCATTGGAAACAAAAAAAAGCGACCGGGTGCGCATATCGCATATTTCCTGTTTCGAAGAGCAGTCGAAAAATATGAGTGGCATATTGCGGGCGGCGAAGAAACTGCATGAGCGGGGACTCGAATTTGATTTGATTATGATTGGCGACGGCCCGGACAAAGCACAAACGGAAGACTTAGCCAAAGAACTGGACATGCTGGACTATGTGCAATTTACCGGCGTGCTGAAGAT
>CAYUAN010000331.1:0-4945 GCA_964442545.1 uncultured Prolixibacteraceae bacterium
CCTACCTGCCATCCCTATCGGGAGGAAATCCGGCAGGCAGGCAACAAACAAAAAACACCAAACCAAAAACCCCAAACAACAAACACTAAACAACAAACACCAAACAAATAACAACCCCACTTAGCTCAAAATACTGCAAAGCAACTTCCTTCGTCCGCCGTAATTCCGGAACTCGCAAAAATAAATCCCTTGCCAGGTACCCAGAGCCAGTTTTCCGTTCCGACTGGGCATGCTCAAAGAAACGCCCGTCAGGGCCGATTTTATATGAGCGGGCATATCATCCGCGCCTTCGAATATATGGGTATAATCCGGATCGTTTTCAGGTATCAACTTATTGAATATGGTTTCAAAATCCACCCGTACGCTGGGATCCGCGTTCTCGTTAATGCACAGTCCTGCCGAAGTATGTAAAAGAAAAAGGTTCAGTAAACCGTTTTCCGGCAGTGGGCCCAATGCTTCCTCAATCGTACGGCTTATCAAATGGAATCCTCTGGGATAAGCTTTCAGGTGTATTTCTTTTTGTGTGACCATTTTCTTTTGGCTTTTGTTCTTTTTCAATTGTTTAAGCAGAACAAAGATAAAAGATTACAAAAGGGGAAACGATAACTTTATTTTGTTTTGATGCTGTTGCGTGCAAACCTATTTTGAAAATCGGCAACTCATCCCTGTCAAAGGTCATATTCTTGGCATGGAAAAAATCACTTATTTTGCCGCATAATTGAAAATACACAATATGAATACCTCTGAAATTATAACCGTTAATATGCCAAATTTTGATCAGGTACTTGCCGGGCGGCTGGTATTGGTGGATTTTTGGGCCGAGTGGTGCGAGCCTTGCAAAGTGCAGGATCCTATTTTGGTTGCGATTGCCGCCGAAACACCCGATAATGTGGTGGTGGCCAAGCTCAATGTGGACGATAATCGCTATCTGACACAGAAATCAGCCGTGCGCAATATTCCGACTTTGGTGCTGTACGACGATGGCACGGAAGTTGAACGCTGGACGGGCTTGCATGCAAAAGATGTAATTATATCGGGTATTAACAAACATCTAAAAAAATAGAACTTATGAAAACACAAAAAATATTTAGTCTGATTGCATTATTTGTTTTTGGTTTTGCGCTGGCGATAAATACAGGAGCGAAAAACCCGGGGCCGGCAGAGACGGCAGGCATACAAAAGCCAATTGTGTTAACCGATGCGACCTTCGCTGATGAAATCAAAGAAGGTGTGGTGTTGGTGGATTTTTGGGCGACATGGTGCGGCCCCTGTCGCAGACAAGGCCCCATTGTGGAGGAATTGGCCAAAGAGTACGCGGGAAAGGTTAAGGTGTGCAAACTCGATGTGGACCACAATAGGCAAGCGGCGCAGAAATATATTATTCGCAGCATTCCCACCATTATCATTTTCAAAGACGGCCATGTAGTGGAACGCCTGGTGGGCTTACGTACAAAGTCCGAACTGAAGAAAACCCTTAAAATTTATCTTTAATGGACGGACAGCGGGAAAATATATGGAATAAACGCTATTTGCGCTTTTTTACACTCAAAAATTTTATTGGGATGCTTGCCGGTATTATCGCCGGATATGTGTACTATATCAAAATAGGTTGCAATAGCGGCTCATGTCCCATTACTTCCAATCCATGGATGAGTATGCTTTGGGGCCTGATGATGGGCTACCTCTTGGGCGATATGTTTAATAAGGAAGTGCCCAAAAAGAAAACGGAAGAATAAACCGCTTTCTTTTGAATACCGGTATCTATAAATCATAAGGCAGGGAAAAAGCGCCATAAAATTCCCATCCGGTATTTCCCGATTAATTGTACTTTTAAGCCATCATAAAAACAATTAATAATGCCCAAACACCTTGTCCGTATTATATTCCTGCTGCTGGTTTTGCAGTGGTCCGCATCCGGGCTTCAGGCGCAAATACTGGAACCAGATACGGTTTTCCACAAAAAGCGATTGCTTTGGGTGACAGGGGTGGAGGGCACGCTATGGGCGGGCTCCCTGGTAGCACTGCATCAGGCCTGGTATAAAGATTACAGCACGGGCAATTTCCATTTCTTTAACGACAGCAAAGAATGGATGCAGGTGGATAAGGTCGGGCATGCTACTACAACTTATTTTGTGGGAAAGATTGGCTACGACATGTTGCGCTGGGCGGGCGTTTCCGAGCAGCACTCCATACTTTGGGGCGGTAGTCTGGGGCTTTTTTATATGACTTCCATCGAACTTTTTGATGCCTATTCCGACGGATGGGGCTTTTCCTGGAGCGATATGGCGGCCAATGTGGCCGGTGCCGGGCTGTTTATGGGACAGCAGGCTCTTTGGCATGAGCAGCGTATTTTTATGAAATACTCTTTTCATACTACCGAATACGCCGAATATCGACCCGATTTGCTCGGGAATACGCTAGCCGAGCAATTGGTGAAAGATTATAACGGCCATACCTATTGGCTGAGTGCCAATATTTATTCGTTTTTAGATGAGCAGTCACGCTTTCCCAAATGGCTGATGGTATCGGCGGGCTATGGGGCTGAGGGCATGCTGGGCGGCTTCGAAAATCCCGATGAGCATGATGGGGTGCCTTTACCGTATTATGACCGCTATCGACAGTATTATCTCTCCCTCGATGTGGACCTGACCCGCATTCCTGTGCGCAGTAAGTTTCTCCGAGGGCTGTTTCATGTGCTGAGTTTTATCAAAGTCCCGATGCCCGCGGTGGAATTCAGCGAAAAAGGAACTAAGTTTTATCCTTTATATTTTTAGATTGCTTCCGGCGAAATCCCATCATCTTAACAACAATTTTTACTATCTTGCTGCAACAATTTAATAAGGCATTTCAGTATGGCAAAATCATCATCACACGCTTCGGGCACAGGGCCTAACCCCAATAATTTTCTCAACGACGACATATCATTTATCAACCGTATTGATGAGGTGGCCCGCAAAAGGCAAAATCTGGAATACACCTTTTCCAATATCATCAGCATTATACGCCATGCTTTTAAATATCCGGATGATATTTCCATTATCATTGTTTTCGGGGATGTGAGCGTTACTTCTCCGGGTTTTATCGCTTCACAGTGGAATATGGCGCAAACCATTCAAACCTACGACGGCCAACGCGGGTATATTGAAATTTTTTACGGCAACGAGCATCCCGAAGAGGCCGAGGGCCCATTTACCGAGGATGAACGTTTGCTGCTGAATCGAGTGACGCAGATTATCGAAAAATACCTCAACGAAAAGAAAGCTCTTGAAGGGGTTTCTTATTCTATGGATCAGGAAGCCAAAAAGTTAATTGATCACCGTTTTTCCGGGGGAAATCTGCTTCAGAGTTTTATCAGTAAAAATTATATCGACCGTAAAATCCTGCATTCCCTGATGCCCTTTAAGGTAAATCGTATTTTGCTGGTAGCCACGCTTTACGATGCCTATAACCTGGAAAGCGAGGGCCGCTTTTTCGAAGAAATACTGGTGGGCTATGAAGACCTGAATCTGACTTCTTTTCCGCAAATTACCGGTGTGTCCACACCGGCTGAGGCACTGAAGTCGCTGAGCGAGAGTCATTACGATTTGGTAATCATTATGACGGGCATCGAGTATAAAAACGCCCTGAGATTAAGTCGTAAAATCAAAAAGCACTACAAATACATTCCTGTTCATTATTTGCTGAATAATAATACCCACATTGCCGCCATCCAGGCCGAGAATGCCCGCAGCAGGATTTACGACCGTCTGTTTGTATGGAACGGCAATTCCGATATCTTTTTCGCGATGATAAAAAGTGTGGAGGATTATGTGAATCTGCTTAACGATACGCGAAAAGGCCTGGTACGGGTGATTCTTCTGGTGGAAGATTCGCCTAAGTTTTATTCCCGCTACCTGACGATTTTGTATAAAGTGGTGATGGAACAAACCAAAAAGATTACCAACGAGATTAATACCAACGATTTTTATAAGGTATTGCGCATGCGCTCGCGGCCTAAGATTATTCTGGCATCTACCTACGAAGAAGCCATGGAAATTTTTGAGGAGTACAAAGGTTTTATGCTGGCGCTGATTACCGATATGTCTTTCCCCAAAGGCGGTGTGAACGACCCGCAGGCCGGTTATAAACTGGTAAAGCAGGTACGCAGTCAGATTTCGGATCTTCCGATTATCTTTCAAAGTTCCAATGTTGAAAATGTGAAATACGCCCATGAGTTGGGAGTGAGTTTTATCAACAAAAATTCCGAGACCCTGATTTCCGAGTTCAAAGATTTTATTACCACCTATTTGGGTTTTGGTAACTTTATTTTCCGCGATAAAAACGGCCGGCGTATTGATGTGGCCCGTACTTTTCTGGAGTTCCAGAAAAAAATCAGTACCATTCCCGATGAGTCGCTTGAATATCATGCAAGTAAAAACCATTTTTCGCTGTGGTTGATGGCCAGGGGAGAGATACAGGTGGCCAAGATTTTAAGTCCGGCACGAATCCACGATTTTAAGAATATACAAGCCATCCGTGAGTATATTTTGGAAATAATGAACAAATACAAACGGGAGCATGAGCGGGGCAAGGTGGTGCCCTATAATGATTCGGCGGTAACCGATGAATCGAATATCGTGGCCTTAGCTCCCGGCTCATTGGGCGGAAAGGGCAGGGGACTGGCTTTTATCAATACCCTGGTGTATAATTTCGATTTCAATCGTTTGATGCAAGGTATAAACATCCGTACCCCAAAGACCTTGATTATCGGTGCCGAGGAGTTTGATGATTTTACGCAGTTTAACGATTTGTATGCTAAAATTGAAAAGTTGTCGGATTACCGCGAGATTCGCAAACTGTTTCTTTCGGCCCGTTTATCGGTCGGATTGCATAAACGTTTGCTTAAAGTGCTGCGTATGTTAATGAATCCGATTGCCGTTCGTTCATCGGGTTTGCTCTAAGATTC
>CAYUAN010000332.1:0-2600 GCA_964442545.1 uncultured Prolixibacteraceae bacterium
GGATGGTGCCAATATGAATGCACAAGTCGGATTGACCAATCCCGCTACAATTGGCGCAGATGTTTGTCACCTTAATTTGCATAAAACATTTGCCATTCCGCATGGTGGTGGCGGACCGGGTGTTGGTCCCATTGGCGTTAAACGGCATTTGGCTGATTTCTTGCCCAATCATCCATTGGTTGATGTGGGAGGCGCTAGCGGAAATACAGTAGCGGCATCGCCTTATGGTTCTATTTTGGTCACACTTATTTCCTACGCATATATTCGCTTAGCAGGTGGCGAAGGTTTAAAAAAAGCAACTGAATTTGCCATATTAAATGCCAATTATTTGGAAGCACTTTTAAAGGATTATTTCCCTGTTTTATATACCGGAGAGCGCGGTCGTGCTGCACACGAATTTATTGCTGATTGTCGTGGATTTAAAGAAAAAGGCGTGAACGTTGGCGATATTGCCAAGCGTTTGATGGATTATGGATATCATGCACCAACGGTTTCATTTCCGGTACATGATACATTAATGATTGAACCCACCGAAAGCGAAACAAAAGCCGAATTAGACCGATTTGCCGAAGCAATGATTAGTATCTGGCACGAAATACAAGATGTCGATAAAGATAATGCAGATAATCCGCTTAAAAATGCACCGCATACCGAAGAGGTTTTGACTGCCGATGTTTGGTTTCATGTCTATACACGCAAGCAAGCCGCCTTCCCGTTAGACTATATTCGTGAGAATAAATTTTGGCCGACGGTAAGTAGGGTAGATGATGCATTTGGCGATAGAAATCTGCATTGTACTTGCGATCCTATCGAAAGTTATGCCGAAGATGTGAAATAAAAGTTACTTTGAAATGACTAAAAAAACTAATTAATATTTGCAATTCTTGGTTTTTTATGTAATTTCGCCCCAAATTTATATTGAATTATGTCAAAATTAAAAGCAGAAATTATCGGAATTGGAAGTTATTATCCTGAGAGAATAGTTCCAAACACACACTTTTTAGACTGGGAGTTTTATGATGTAAACAGAAATCGCATCGAAACACCAAACGAAGTCATTATTGAAAAATTCAAAGCAATTACAGGTATTGAAGAACGCAGATGGATGGAGGATGATATGGTCGCTTCTGATATGGCAGTTATTGCCGCACAACGTGCATTGGACGATTCAGGTATCAATCCTGATGAATTAGATTATATTATTGCAGCTACTAATTTTGGTGATGTAGAGTCAGGAAGTAACTTCTCTGATTTTATGCCGGCAGTAGCTTCACGAATTAAAGACAGATTAAAATTAGCCAATCCCAAAGCCATTGCTTTCGATGTTATTTTTGGCTGTCCGGGTTGGTTACAAGCTTTGATTATGGGCAATCAATTTATGAAAGCAGGCGATGCCAAATACGCTATGATTGTTGGCGTTGAAGCATTATCAAGAGTCGTTGACCCTTATGATAGAGATGCTATGATCTTTGCCGATGGCGCAGGTGTCGTTATTATCAAATTGAACGATGAGGAAAATGGCTCCGGAATCTTATCATATAAAACAGTTTCACATGCACATCCACAAGCCGGATTGTTATATAATGACAGCTCATTTAATCCGAATCATAAAATAAACGGAAAATATATCCGTATGCAAGGACATAAGATTTATGAATATGCTTTAACGGAAGTGCCGGCTGCTATGAAAGCTGCAATGGACGAAAGTGGTCATGATATTGATGAAATTAAAAAAGTATTTATTCACCAAGCCAATGAAAAAATGGATGAACAAATTGTGCGTCGTTTTTACAGGCTATACAAAAAACAAGCTCCCGAACATGTGATGCCTATGAATATCAATAAGTTAGGAAATAGCTCGGTAGCTACCATTCCTACATTGATGGATATGGTGCGCAATGGTGAGTTAGAAAATCAAGAACTAAACAAAGGCGACTTAATCTTGTTGGCATCTGTGGGTGCCGGTATGAATATCAATGCCGTAGTAATGAAGTATTAGTAAGACTTAAAGAAGGAGAAAGGAGAAAGGTAAAAGGTAAAAGTGCGGTTGAAGTCCGAAGTCGGAAGTCCGAAGTCGGAAGTCCGAAGCTGGAAGTGTTGAGTTTTTAGTTCTTGGGAAAAGACCCTGAAATGCCTGTTCTGAAGGATTTCGGAAGGTCACACGCAGAACTAAAAGACCCCGACGGGGTCACGCGTTAGTAGTAGAAGAAAGAAGAAAATACCCCCCCCATCACATTATTAATTCCCAAGCTCTTGTTTTGGCGCGTATTTTTGCATTGGCAAAAATCGTGACAAAACATTGAGGAACAAGGGAAAAGGGGAAAGGTAAAAGTGCGTTGGAAGTCGGAAGTCCGAAGAGGTTAAGGTATTAAGGAAATAAGGTATTAAGGAGCAAGGGAAAAGGGGAAAGTGAGTTTTTAGTTTGTGGTTGTAAAACTCTGTGAAACTCTGCGTACTTCGTGGTTGTTAAAATAAAAAAATATCGTGCAATGTGGCGTTTTTTTATGTTTTCTTTTCCAAATTGGCAGTTTATAGTATCCGAAAAACCACTTTTTTTAACATATTTTTAGCTTTTCATCTTTTTATTTTTCACCTTCTTT
>CAYUAN010000333.1:0-4949 GCA_964442545.1 uncultured Prolixibacteraceae bacterium
ACAGGTGGCTATGCTTTCCGGAAATACCGACACCATTCCCACAAAAAAGATGTGCAAAGGCGATTTTACCCAAATCGGCATTTTACCCATAAACGATCCGTCGGTAAGCTACCACTGGATTAACGCCCCTGCCCTTTCGGACACCACCATTGCCAATCCCATTGCGGCACCCGCGACAAGCACCTGGTATAAAATGGCGGTTTCGAACGGCATTTGCACCGACACCTTATATCAATTTGTGCAAGTATATGATATTGATGTTTTTGCCGGCAATGACACCACGCTTTGCCACGGAAACATTACACTGACTGCCCAAAGCAATTATCCGGGTTTGAGTTATCAATGGTCGAGCAACAGTAATTTTACGGATACCTTAAACGCGAATCCATCGGACAGCAGCATGATTACTTCGGTGAGCGGACCCACTTATTTTTATGTGAAATCTTATTATGCAGGCTGTTACGATTACGACAGCATATTGGTTGATGTACGCATTCATGTGCAAAAACAAACAGCCAACGGGCCTCTTTGCCACGGCGATACCAACGGTATAATTGTCGTGCATGCCACAGGTGGTAACGGACCGTATAATTATGCATGGAGCAACGGCATGAGCGGCAACACATTAAATAATTTGCCGGGAGGCACTTTTGTGGTAACCGTAACCGATGCCAACGGATGTTATGTAAGCGATACCATTAAATTAATTGAACCGCAGGAGCTTATATCACAAAGTGCCGTCAAGAATATTCCATGTCAAAGCGCCTGTATCGGCAAGGCTTGGGCCAATCCTGCGGGAGGTACGCCACCCTACAGCTGGCAATGGAACGACGCCTTGCAACAAACCAGCAATCCCGCGCACCAGCTTTGTGCCGGCACATATATCGTTACCATAACCGATGCGCATAATTGCATCACGCACGACACGGTACAAGTGATTGATTCATCTGTTTATATGCATTTCGGTGCCTGGCAGGACGACACAATTTACGAAGGTCAAAGCATCACAATACATGCGACAAACTGGGGCAACGGATATACTTATTCCTGGACCCCACCCACCGGCTTAGACAATCCGGGGACACCCGCCCCGAAGGCCTCGCCAAAGGTTACGACCACCTATTACGTTGAGGTACACGACCAATGGGGCTGTTCCTGGCGCGATTCGGTAACGATTTATGTGATTGATGTTATTTGTGACGAGCCTTATATATATGTTCCCAATGCCTTTACACCTAACGGCGACGGTAAGAATGACGTGCTTTATGCCGAGTCCAGTGTAGCTACCGATGTGGATTTCAAGATATACGACCGTTGGGGCGAACTGGTGTTCGAAACCAAAAGTCTCTCGCAGGGATGGGACGGCACATTCCGTGGCAAGCCCGTTGATCCGGGAGTATTTGTATATCATTTGAAAGTTACTTGCTACAACCACGAGATTTTCTATAAAAAAGGCAATATAACCGTGATTCGATAAATGGATATGCATAGCGGGAAGAACATATTGTGGATGGTGTTGGTTTGCTTGATGAGTTTTCCGCTAAGCGCGCAGGACATCCATTTTTCGCAGTATATGAATTCCCCTTTGAACTTAAACCCGGCGCTCAGTGGTTTTCACGGCCAGAAATTCCGGTTTATCCTCAATCATCGCAATCAGTGGTCGAGTGTGAGTGAGCCCTTTAAAACTTATTCGGCCTCGGCCGATATGCAATTATGGAAGCGGAAACGGCAGAGTGATATGTTCGGGCTGGGTGTTTTGTTTAATAACGACCAGGCGGGTGATTCAAAGTTCGGCACGACCCAGGGTGCAATTTCCCTTTCGTATGTAAAGGCACTGAGCAAAAACAACCGTAATCTGCTTGGGTTTGGCGTACAATTCTTTTATTCGCAACGCTCGATTGATTACACCAAACTCTATTTCCCGAATGCCTGGACCGGAACAATATACGACCCCAATCAGCAAAGCGGGGAAAATTTCACGGTCAACAGTTTTTCATATTTCGATATTTCGGCCGGGATTCACTGGTTTAGTATCATAAACAGCAATTTACGTTTCAATACCGGGGTTTCCGTTTGGCATATTAACCAACCGGGGCAAAGTTTGATGAATGATGACGAAATAACACTTGATATAAAGATTCTGGCCTATACCGAGGCGCAAATAGATCTTGATCAGGTCAACAATCTCTTCCCCACGCTTTATTTTGCACATCAGGGGCCGTTTAACGAACTTACCTTCGGGATGAAATATCAGCACCTCATCCATCCCAATAAAAGGAATTATACCGCCATAAATGCGGGGCTTTATGCACGTAATGCCGATGCTCTGATTATTCAAATCGGACTTGATTACAAGAAATTTAAAATTGCCGGCAGTTATGATTTAAATTATTCATCCTTACATGTGGCCAGCAATTATCTCGGAGGTTATGAAATATCGGTTACATTCTTGATTGACAAGCACAAGGTTGAGAAACCCAGTGATTTGCCTTGTCCTATATTTTAACTGAAGCAATGATTGGAAAGAATTTGAAAATATGGGGGATTTTGAGTATTGCATTATTAATGCACATGCATATTTATGCACAAACGGAAAATCAGGAATTAAAAGCCGAGGCCAAAGTTTTGATGCAGGACGGAAATTTTTACCGTGCCGCAGAATTAATACGGCCTGTTTTGGCGACGGACAGCAGTGATTTGGGTCTCGCTTTTCGTTATGCCGAGTGCAAACGGCATTTATTGAGCTACAAAAAAGCCGAGCATTGGTATCGTTATGTCTGCACGCAAGATCAGGAGCACGCCTACCCTTCCGCCCGTTTCTATCTGGCATTGATGGAAAAACATAACGGCAAATACGGCGATGCAAAAAGGGATTTTGAGACCTATTTAAAAACAGGAAAAGATGCGCGGCTTTTAGCCAGGGCACGTAACGAGATTGAATCCTGTGAGTTTGCCCTTGCCCATTGCAACGACAGCACGAATATTGAAATAGAACATTTACCGGGTCCGGTAAATACCGAATATTCCGAGTTTAATCCGGTGCCTATCAGCAACTCGGAGCTGGTATTCAGCCGTTACCGCAATGTTTTCAAGGACACCATTGAAGGCGTTTTCAGCGATGCCTATATTTCGGATATTCTGGTTTCCAGGCAAACGGAGCAAGGCTGGTCGAAGCCGAAAGTATTTAGCAAACGCTTTCAGGATAATGTGGACTTTGTGGCCAACATTACCTTCAGTCGCAATAAACGCAAGGCCTATTTCAGTATTTGCCGCGACCTGGGCGGAACAGTGGGCAATTGCGCCCTGTATTCCTCCACTTTTAAGAACGGCAAATGGAGCAAGGCCAAACGGTTGAATAATGATATAAATACAGAAGGCTATTCCAGCACTCAGCCCTTTTTGGCGGAATTAAAGGATTTTGACGTGCTCTACTTTTCATCCAACAAACCCGGCGGGCAAGGCGGAATGGACCTTTGGTATGTGCTTATTAAAGAGGGGAAATTTCAGAAGTCCACCAATCTGGGCGGAGTAATTAACACCCAAGGTTCGGAAATGACACCCTATTATCATGTAAAGACAAAAACTTTATACTTCAGTTCCAACTGGCATAAGGGTTTCGGGGGCTTTGACATTTTCAGCGCGCAAGGCGGCATGGCCCAGTGGGAACGACCTAAGAATCTGGGTTTACCCATTAATTCGGGCAGCAATGATTTATACTACATCACCAACAGCACGGGCGAAGAAGCCTGGTTCAGCTCCAACCGTCCCGGCTCACTGCACCGAAAGAATGCCGAAAACTGTTGCAGTGATATTTATTTCGTACGTTTTGAACCCAGGAAGACCGAAGAGGCGAAGGATAGCACGGAAATCCCTATTAGTGCGCTGGATACCACAGAGCAAAAAATACAAAAGCTGTTACCTCTGACACTATATTTTCATAATGATGTCCCCGATCCACGCTCGACCAAACCCACCACAGACAAAAATTATGAAGATCTGCTGGAGCAATATTTCACGTTGAAAGATAAGTACAAAAAGGAATATTCGCGCGGTTTGAAGGGAGCACAAGCCCAACAGGCAGAGCAGGACATTGATGATTTTTTCAGCAATTATGTGGGGCACGGATTTGAAGATTTGGAGCAATTGGCCGCTTTGCTTAAACAAGAGTTGGAGCAAGGCAAAAACATTCGTTTGAAAATCCGTGGTTATGCCAGTCCGCTGAACACTTCGGAGTACAACCTGAATCTTTCGAAGCGCCGTATTGCCAGTCTGGTAAACTATCTTAAGGCCTATGATAACGGCTATTTTCTCCCCTATTTTAACGGCACGGCTGAAAATGGCGGCAGCATCAGTATTTATGAAGATCCTTTGGGCGACACCCAAGCCGCGGATTTTGTCAGCGATAATCCGAACGATAAACGGAATTCGGTATATAGCCGCGCAGCTGCCATGGAACGTAAGATTCAGATTATACTGTACAGTTCGGGCAATACATTGCAAGAAGACATCAGCAATAAGGAGTTTCCCGTATTGACGCTAAGCAGCATACGGAATCTGGGTGTAGTAAAATCCGGCGAGCGCAAGGTGATAAAATTGAGCTTTACGAACAGCGGCAAATCCGAACTGCAAATAAAATCCATTGAAACCAACGCGGATTATATTAGTATCCAATTAAAACAACAAAACTACCAGCCGGGGGAAAGCGGCATTATTTACCTATTGATTCAAGGGGATAAACTGGAGCAAGGAGCACAGCATTTTATGCTTACGATTAAAACCAATGCTTTGAAAATGGAAGAGCAGTTTGAGT
This sequence comes from uncultured Prolixibacteraceae bacterium, assembly GCA_964442545.1. Taxonomy (GTDB): domain Bacteria; phylum Bacteroidota; class Bacteroidia; order Bacteroidales; family UBA1556; genus UBA6267. The sequence continues at coordinate 4,811 of CAYUAN010000333.1, forward strand.
TTAGTTTCCGGGTGGAGTAATGATGGGCGAATGGTGTGATGGGGCGAATGAACGAAGGGGCGATGGTGCGATGGGACGATAGAACGAAGGAGCGATGGGGCGAATGAACGAAGGAGCGATGGGGCGATGGGACGATAGA
>CAYUAN010000334.1:0-6124 GCA_964442545.1 uncultured Prolixibacteraceae bacterium
GCCATTGGGTGTAATCACATTGGGCGCGCGAAAACGGTCCTCGACAACTTTCAGCACTTTCGACAGTGAATCACGGCACCCTTTATCACTTTTGGCGTAAAGCCATACAAGATAGTCGCCCAGGCTGCCATAGGTATGCACCGGCTCAAACTGATAGGAATTACTGTTATCACCAAAGTCCCAGAAATAGCTGCTGCCATACAACGTCTTATTGCTAAATTCAACGTCGGGATTGGAAAAGGGAACGATTCCGGGGCTCCAACTGAAATCGATTTCGGGCTTTGGAAAACAATTGATTAAAGCCGGAAAATTCATGGTGTCGCTGCAGCCGTTGGGGGCAATAAGGCTTAGACTCAAATCATAAACTCCGTCGTTTTGATAAATATGCGTAGGCGTGGAGTCTGTGGAGGTGGCTCCATCGCCAAAATCCCATAAATACATGGAGTTGTCAGGGTAAGCGTTCCCCTTAAATTGAATGGTTAATGGTTCGCAGCCTTCGGTATTGTCCATATAAAAACTGACAAGCGGAATAATCTTTAGCTCCATGGTTTCCACGTTTGAAAAACATCCGTTGACCTCTACCTGCAGACTCGGATGATAAGTGCCCGTCTTAGACCATTTGACCTCTCTCCAGCCGCTTCCGCTTCCGCTTATGGTATTCGGCCCCGGAAAGCTCCAGTGTAAATATCCGGCCGGAGGGGTGGGCGGCGTTCCCTGGTAGGTAAACATAATCGGCTCGTTTTTACAAAACTTACCTGTATAAGTAAATTTAGCCGATGGTTTTTGAGTGCCGTTCACGGGAATTGTATCATAGCAACTTTGTCCGTCGCAGGTGGATTTTACCCAAACGGAATTACTATTGCCGATAATCACCGGAACTTTATTCATCACCCCCACCATACCCGTTGACCAATAATAATAATCTGCTCCCGGATAAGATAATTCAATATTGTCAATGCCCCAATTTGCCGTATTTGTTGCGCTTGTCGCATTTTGAATCCAACGGATTTGTACGCTACCGCTAACTCCCGGGTTGAAATTATAATGTTTCCACTGAATCAGATTGGTATCGTGGCCTCCGTTCGGGTCAAATACATGCACATCAATCCAACTTCCTCCGCCAACGGAGTATTGCAAGCGTACCGCTTCGGCCGTTGTGGACGGGCCGTCGCAACTACCGCCTGCGCCATCTTCCCCAAAACGGAAATCGAATTCAATAGTTGTTGTAATGGTAAAATTTAAGGGAATTGTGGTAAGACTGTGCGGTCCCGTATTTTGCGTTCCAAACCAAAGATAGTCCGTACCGTCTGCCCCCGGACCGCAGGGCTGCCCTGTAAGTGCCGGATGATTGAGTAGAAGTTTTGGGTTTAAAATACTGTCGTTAAAGCCTTCGGCAAGAATGGCCTTGCAACCGCCCAGTGCCCTGACCTCAACCGTATCACCGATGCATCCGTTGACCGAAGCGGGAATCAGTTCCACATCGCACTGGGCAAAGGATTTCAGGCCAAAAAGCAGGCCGAATCCGATGAAAATCAATAATCTGCTAGATTGAAATAGATTTGTCATTCTGTGGATAAAGATAGCGAATAAACGGCTTGGGTTGCATTTGGCGGTATTTTGAAAAATAGTATAGCTGTTTCGTGCCGTATTTTGTTTACATTTACAGGGATATAAACTTTCAACTATGGTAGAAAACACAGAATCAAATTCCCAAATCAGGAATATTCAGCTTGTCGAAATCCTCCAAGCGTTTAATAGAAACCGCCATTAATAACTAAAGCCATGACGAAAGAAGACGAAGAAAGCAGCATCCGGAAAAGCATAAAAGGCCCTTCATTGGGTTTTACGGACAACTACCCCAAAAGAGCCATGTGGGAAGAAATTGCAAAAGAGTTTGAGGGGGAATTTAAGATTAAGCATGATGCTGGGAATGTGCTTGAGATTCACCATGTTTCCATTCCTTATAAAAAATGGGAGATTCGTATATCGGTTTCGGATAGCAAACCTTTGAAATTTCAAATCGACTTTTCGGCTAGTCAGGATTTTAAGATGACGGTGAGTTGGGAGGATTTTATTGAAAAGATAATCAAGAAGTTTGTGAAAGCTGAAATCCAAATGGGTTGGAAGGAATTTGATAATCGCTACCTGGTAAAGACTAATCGTTCGGAATTGGTAAAAAGTGTGCTTAGCAGGGACATTCAGAAAACGATGCTCAAGCATAATGTTTATTCCTTATCCTACCAAACCGATTCGAAAAAGCGAACAGCGGAATTGATTAGCGTAATTCAACGAACGTCCGGCAATAAAGAAATGATTTCGGATTTGATTGTGATGTTTCAGGAGCTGATGGATAATTTGCTGAAATCAAGAGTGATTAACTAGAACACAGCTTTAAATTTTACAATCAGGATTGTTCCGAAGGCCCCAAAATCACCTCCTTCAATTCAAACTTACGACTGGAACTCATATCGGTGCGTGCATCGATGCATTGGGTAATTTTCTTCTTAAACTTCCAGCAGGTCATCTGGCGGATATTCACCGCTTCGGACAGGGCCGCCGATGAGATATCGGGCGTGGAGCAAACCAAATGCACAATGCGAAAAGCATCCGGCAGATTAATCCGGCAGCGGTGAAAAATCGTGTGGGCGGTGGCCGACTCCTCCGTTTTGCAGCGGGTGCAGCGGCGCGAAAAAGGCTTTTTCCCCTGGCAGTAATTGGTATGCCCGCATTTGCGGCAAACAAAACCATCTTTCCATTTTTCATTGGCGACAAATTCCAGGCACTTCTCCTCATCAGTGAAAAGATCCCGTATTTGTTTTACACTTATTTCGCCAAAAATGGTTAGCATAATTTTCTTAATAATCAGATTCTCAGTCTGCAAAAGCAGCATGTCTGCGGCACTGCGGCAAAAGTAAAAAAAATAGTGATATTTATGCGCTAAATAAAAAAATACTATTATCTTTGCCGCGCTTTTAAGAATAGCGAATTTTATTAGAATATTTTGAAGAATATGAGAAAGCAGATTTTGAGTGTAGCGGTTTTATTTATTGCGGTTTGTACGTTTACGGCCTGCAATACGGGTAATGCCGAAACTAAAAATAATACAAAGCCGCAAATGCAACAAGAGCAAGCGGCAGCACCTGCTGCGGAAGCCAAAGCTGTCAGCGCACCGGAAAGTGCCGCTAAGCCGGCAAACTCAGGTGAAGGTAAGGTTGTGAAGTTGAATACCCAAATGTTTATTGATCAGATTTTCGATTACAAAGCAAATCCGACCAAATGGGTATATAAAGGTGATAAGCCGGCTATTATTGATTTTTATGCCGACTGGTGCGGGCCGTGTAAGCGTGTAGCCCCGATTATGGAAGAGCTTGCCCGGGAATATGCCGGACAAGTAAATATCTATAAAATTGATACGGATCATGAGCGCGAATTGGCCGGACAGGTATTCGGTATTCGCAGCATCCCGAGCATTTTGTTTATTCCCGTTGACGGTCAGCCGACTATGTACACAGGCGCCTATCCCAAAGAGCATTATGTAGAGCTAATCAATACATTACTATTAAAGAAATAATAACAATTAAAAAATAAAATAATGACTACTGTTTTAACAAAACAAACTTTCTTAGAGAAAGTATTTAACTACGAAGAAAACAAAGAGTGGAAATTCGAAGGTGAACTTCCCTGTATTATTGATTTTTATGCCGATTGGTGCCAGCCTTGTAAAATGGTTGCCCCGATTTTGGAAGAACTCTCTGACGAGTTTGCCGGAAAAATCAATATCTATAAAGTAAACACCGAGGTAGAGCAAGAGCTCGCCGGTGCTTTCGGTATTCGCAGCATTCCTTCAATGTTGTTCTGTCCTAAGGACGGACAACCGCAGATGGCTGTTGGCGCATTGCCGAAAGAATCCCTGATTCAGGCTATTAATGACGTCTTGCTTAACGAGAAATCTTAATAGCAAGTTTTTCATATATTAGGTTTTAGGTTGAAAGGGGGCGTTAATTCGCCCCTTTTTGTTTTAAAGCTTTTGTGTTCCTTCTTCCTTTTATTAAGTTTGCAATGCCAATACAAATGAGGCCGCTTTAACCAAGAATTTGTATTATGCGGCTGGATAACAAAATTTTATATGTTATGAAAAATACAGTAATCAAAGGAACGGGATGTTATATTCCGGAACAAATAGTCCGGAATACGGATTTTGAAGATTATCATTTTTATGATGAAAAACAGCAGGAGATACCGTCTAATGATGGTGAAATTACACAGAAGTTTGAGCAGATAACGGGTATTCGTGAACGGCGTTATGTCTGCGACGACAAGGTGGTGTCGGATATTGCGGCCGTAGCGGCAAAAAAAGCCGTCGAAGATGCCGGAATTGATGCGGAAACCATCGATCAGATTATTGTAGCGCATAATTACGGAGATGTGCAACACGGGACCATTCAATCGGATGCTGTGCCCAGTATTGCCGCACGGGTGAAAAATTCACTGGGAATTCAAAATTCCGCCTGTATCGCCTATGATATTTTGTTTGGTTGTCCCGGTTGGGTACAGGCCGTAATTCAGGCACATGCCTATATCCGGGCCGGAATGGGTAAGCGGTTTTTAATTATTGGTGCCGAAACCCTTTCGCGCGTGGTGGACAAGTACGATCGTGATACCATGATTTATGCCGATGGAGCCGGAGCGGTAATTTTGGAGGCCGAAGAATCAGATACCAGGCGGGGGCTGTTGTCTTACGCAATGCAAACGGATACTATGGACGAAGCCCATTTTCTTTTTGCCGGAGAGTCATACAATCCCAATATTGAAAGCAGTACCAAGTATATTAAGATGTATGGCCGCAAGGTTTATGAATATGCCATCAGCAATGTGCCCCAAGCGATGAAACTGGCGATGGACCGCTCAGGAGAATCTGTTGAGGATCTGAAAAAGGTGTTGATTCATCAGGCCAATGAGAAAATGGATGAAGCCATTTTGAAACGCTTTTATCGTTTGTACAAACTCCCCATGCCTGAGGGTATTATGCCGATGACTATTCAGAAATTAGGCAACAGTTCCGTAGCGACTATTCCGACTTTATTGGATTTGATTTTAAAAGGTGAGCTGGAAGGCCATAGCATCAAGCCGGGCGATTTATTGCTCTTTGCCTCGGTGGGTGCCGGAATGAGTATTAATGCTTTTGTTTATCGCTGGTAGGACGGAAAGTAAACGGCAGGAAAACAGAGCAATGGATATAAGATAAACGCAATGGAAAACAAAACCCTGATTCTAAGTACTGCCTATTTGCCGCCACTGGAATATTGGGCTGCCCTGTTGCAACATGATAAGATTTTGCTTGAAGCCCACGAGCATTATCAAAAGCAATCATACCGCAATCGTTGCCGCATACTCGGCCCCAACGGGGTGCAGGATTTGAATATCCCCGTTGCCGGAGCGCGAAAGAGTAAGATGCTAATTACCGATGTCGCGGTATTCGATGACGGGCTATGGCAGAAGATTCACTGGAAATCCATCGAAACAGCCTATAATTCCTCACCCTTCTTTCTTTATTACGTCGATTATTTCGAGGATTTTTACCGTACTATGCCCGAAAAGCTGTTTGATTTTAACCGGCAAATAATGGAAACGATTTTCGAAATTCTGGAACTCGATATCACAATCGGGCAAACCAAAGAGTTTATTAAGGAATATGATGCGGAGGTAAGTGATTTGCGTTATCATATCCATCCCAAAATTGCTTCCGATTTTAGCGAACGATGCCGGATGAATCCGTATATTCAGGTGTTTTCCGACCGCCATGGCTTTGTGCCAAATCTCAGTATTCTGGATTTGATTTTCAATATGGGGCCGGAGGCGCGGACTTATTTGGAGCAATTGGGTTAGTGCCGGTAGGGAATGCTGATTTTGACCCTTTCGGCAAGAGAAAACCAAGCACAGAAACCCGTCCTTCCGGCACAGATTCCGCGAGCGCGCAGCGCGAAGCGAACTCCTCCCGTGCAAAAACCTATTACCAAAGGTCATCGAGCGGAGTCGAGATGCCCGTGGTTTATATCTATTTGAACCATTCTTCAAGAGAAAAGCAAGCACAGAAACCCGTCCTTCCGGCACAGATTCCGCGAGC
>CAYUAN010000335.1:0-6834 GCA_964442545.1 uncultured Prolixibacteraceae bacterium
AATATTAATCATCACTTTCTCCGGGTCCAGGCCCATACGTTTGGCCGTAGCCGAAATGATGCGCATATTCGCCTGATGGGGTACCAGATAAGCGATATCGTCAGCGGTCAAGTTATGCCTTTTCATCATCTCCACCGACACATCCGCCATTTTCGAAACGGCCCACTTAAATACGGGCTGTCCTTCCTGGTAAATATAGTGCTCACGGGCGTCAATACTTTCATGACTTGGTGGTTTTACCGACCCGCCGGCTTTTTGGTGCAAATGTTGACGGCCTACACCATCACTTTGCAAAATCATATCCACCACACCCAATCCTTCCGTTGAAGGCTCTAACATTACAGCACCCGCGCCGTCACCAAATATCGGACTTACCGAACGATCGGTATAATCCACAATAGACGACATTTTATCTGCACCCACCACAATTACTTTTTTATAGCGACCGCCCTCAATATAATGGGCGCCTGTTGCCAATGCATAAAGAAAACCCGAACATCCGGCATTGATATCAAAATGGAATCCGTTTTTTATCCCCACTTTGTCCGCAATAATATTGGCCGTAGCCGGAAAAACATGGTCGGGCGTTACCGTCGCACAAATCAACAGTTCTACCTCTTCCGCTTTGGTATTTGTCTTTTCCAAAAGATCGTTAACGGCTTTAACCGCCATAAAAGACGTTCCCTCACCTTCCTCTTTCAGTATATGGCGTTCTTTTATCCCGATGCGGGTCATAATCCATTCGTCGGAAGTATCCACCATAGTGGAAAGCTCTTCATTGGTAAGAATATAATCAGGCACAAAGGATGCGATACCTGTTACTGCTGCTGTAATTTTACTCATTATGATTTGTTTTAATTATTCTGCGAAAGCAAATTGCCTCCGGATAAAACACATGGAGCATTTCCATATATAAAAAAAGCAAAGATATTGTTTTCGATGAAACAACTCTTTGCTCTCTTAAAACATTTTATTAACTGCTTATTAAACGATTTCTTCTTTCTCAATCGCCAGTTTTCCTTTGTAGTATCCGCACTCGTTACATACCCGGTGGTACAAAACGGTAGCGCCACAATTCGGGCAAGTTACATAAGTAGGAGCCACAGCTTTATAGTGTGTTCTTCTCTTGTCACGACGAGTTTTCGATGTTTTTCTCTTTGGATGTGCCATAATTCTTTATTTATAATCTGTTAATCTTCAAATTTAATATTCTTCAATGCGTCCCAACGGGGATCGCTTGTTTGTTTCTTCGAATAATTTTCCAAAAGCGCGATTTGCTTTTGATTGCAAGTGGAGTTTCCGTGTTCATCATCGGCATGAACGTGTTTTATGGGAATCGCTAAAACGATATTTTCATAAATCAAGCGGCTCACATCAAGTTGGTGAACATCGTCGGGAAGGTAAAGAATGTCTTCATCCTCTTCCTCATCGCGCGGGTCTTTGCGGCCGTATTTGGCCACCAGTCGATAATGAATATCCAAAGGATAATCCATATCATCCAGGCAGCGGTCGCAAGCCAACACCAGATTTCCCAAAATATCGAAATCCAGTATCATCATGCGCGATTGTTTATCGAGATGCAGGTGAACTTTTATATCAGCTCCCTGTACATCGTCCGACTCCATTGCGTTAAAGAACTTCTGTTGAATATGAAAATCATACTCATGGTCCCCCTCACTGATCCCTCTAAACGGGATTTTATATTCTATCAAACTATCCAATCGTCCTCAATTTTGGGGCTGCAAAAGTAAGTATTTATTTGAATATGACAAAGAATTAAAAAAATATTTGACCGCCATACAATGTATTGCTAATTCCCGCACTAAATCCTCAAAACCAAATAGGTATTCGGCTGATATTTTCCATAGTTTTGCATCGAAGTTTAAACACAAATATCATGGATCCACAACAAGTCAGTTCCTACGAACTCTTTCGTTTCGGAAACTTTTATATTACCGTTGAAAATATCGTGGCAACGATTGTTACCATTAGCGTTACCATCTTGGTTTTATGGATTTTAAAGAAAGTCCTGTTCCGCAAAAAGAATATGAGCAAACTAAAGGAAGGTAATCTTTTTTCACTGTATCAAGTTATTAAATATATCGCGTGGATTATCGCCATCTTAAGTATCTTAGATTCCTTCGGCGTAAAACTCAATGTATTGCTTGCCAGTTCGGCCGCCCTGCTGGTTGGTATGGGATTCGGACTGCAAACCGTGTTTAACGACTTCGTTTCCGGCATTATCCTTTTATTCGAAGGCTCCACCAAAGTGGGTGATATTCTGGAAGTGGACGGTGATGTTATCAAAATAAAGCGCATCGGACTGCGTACTTCGGAGGGAATTAATCGCGACGATATTATCGTGATTCTGCCCAATTCAAAAATAACTTCCAACAAAGTGATTAACTGGAGCCATCAATCCAAGAAAACACGGTTCCGCATAAAAGTTGGCGTGGCCTATGGCAGCGATGTGGATTTGGTAATTAGACTACTGATCGAGAGCGCACTGGAACAGGAACATATTACCGATAAAGAATCGGTTATTGCACGCTTTATCGACTTTGGAAACTCGTCCCTGGATTTTGAGCTGCTGTTTTACAGCACCAATATTTTCAGGATTGAGAATGTAAAATCCGATATCCGCCGAACGATAAATCAGAAGTTTACGGAGAACGGCATCACCATTCCGTTCCCGCAAATGGATGTTTATTTAAAAACAAAGGATTAGTACAAATACCGGCTTCCGGTTTAGCACTAAAACACTTCTGAATTCTTTTACATTTTTCACAAAATTTTACACCCCACAGGCTATAAAAACTCGTACCTTTGTATGCCTATGGAGAAAGTGTGGATTTTAAAAGAAAAAGCTGATAAAAAGACGGTTGAAGAGCTGTCGAAGAGGTTGAATATCAATACGACATTGACCAACTTACTGGTGCAACGCGGTATTGACACCTTTGAAAAAGCCCGCAGCTTTTTCCGCCCCTCACTGGACGATTTACACGACCCTTTTTTGATGCTCAATATGGATAAAGCCGTGGAGCGCATCAACCAGGCCATCGAAAATCAGGAGAATATTTTAATCTATGGTGATTACGATGTGGACGGAACCACTTCGGTAGCTTTGGTTTATTCGTATCTGAAGCAATTTTATCCCAAAATAGATTACTATATTCCCGACCGCTATGATGAGGGCTACGGCATTTCATATCAAGGCATTGACCATGCTTACCGAAATAACGAAACTCTGGTTATCGCTCTGGATTGCGGCATAAAGGCCGTGGAAAAAATCGAATATGCCAATAAAAAGAATATCGATTTTATTATTTGCGATCATCACCTTCCGGGTGATAAGCTGCCGAATGCGACTGCCGTGCTGGACCCCAAACAAGACGGCTGCCCCTACCCTTACAAAGAACTATCGGGCTGTGGTGTGGGTTTTAAGCTGATGCAGGCATTCTCAATGAAACGCGAAATTCCTTTCGAGAAACTGGAGCCCTGCCTTGACCTGGTAGCTATAAGCATTGCCGCCGATATTGTGGAAATAAAAGGCGAAAACCGCATCTTAGCGTATTACGGCTTAAAGCGTATTAACGAAAATCCGCGCCCGGGAATCGAGAGCATATTGAAATACAGTAATATCAAACGCCATTTCGACAAGGAAACAGGTAAAGATGTTTTCGAAAAAGACCTGACGATTTCGGACCTGGTATTTACCATAGCCCCGCGCATTAACGCCGCCGGACGTATCGCCAGCGGTAAAAAGTCGGTGGAACTGCTAAACTGCAAAAAGGCCAAAGGCGCGGATGATATCGCCAGTGGAATAGACGCCTATAATAAGGAGCGCCGGCAACTGGATAAGAAGATTACGGAGCACGCCCTGAGTATTATCGCCGAGAGTCCGTTTTTGCAAAAATCCAAATCCACGGTGGTTTATTTCGACGACTGGCACAAAGGGGTGCTGGGCATTGTGGCCTCGCGCCTGACCGAAGTGCACTACCGCCCGACCATTGTATTGAGTCTGGTGGACGGTATGTACACGGGTTCGGCCCGTTCGGTAAAAGGTTTCGATATTTATGCCGCCATCGATTCATGCAACGATTTGCTTGAAAATTTCGGCGGCCATACATTTGCCGCGGGCTTATCCCTGAAAAAGGAGAATATCGATGCTTTTGTGGAACGTTTTGAAAAATATGTGAGCGAGCATATCGAACAAAAGATGCTAAAGCCCGAAATTGTAATTGACAGTGAATTGGAATTACACCAAATCAACGAAAAGTTTTACAATATACTAAAGCAATTCGCGCCATTCGGGCCGGGAAATATGGCCCCCGTATTTGTTACACGCAACGCCTGGGACAGCGGTTATGCCCGTATAGTTGGGGAGAATCACCTGAAACTGGCACTGCGCAATCCCAACGGCAAGGATATTAACGCCATCGCCTTCGGGCAAAAAGACGCCCTTGATACAGTCCGCAGCAAAGCTTTTGACGTTTGTTACACTTTAAGTGAGAATGTTTGGAACGGGAATGTAAGCTTGCAATTGATGGTGAAGGATATTAAGGAAAATACGCAAAGTTAAAACCCGGATTCTTTAAATAACAGCAACTAAGTCTTCCAAGCTTGCACAAGCCCGGCTTTGCCCCTTAGCCGTGTAAACCCATTGTTTATTTTCGCTTGAGTAAACGATTTTTTCTGATAAGTTATGATTTGAAACCAAGCGAATACCTTTCTTTTCCAATGCCCTTTCCGTCCATAAATGAATCTGCTCATCTGCGCAATCGAAATGAATCTCCCGGTCAAAGTCCTGCCTGATCCGGAACATTCCGGTCAAATGGTCGAAGTCCACCTCCGAACGGGCAAAAACCTGCTGCATGGCCCCGTTTAGAATTAATTCCTCCGGCATTCCGTCCACAAGCTCCGTGCTGTTCATTAACCATAATCGATCCGCCGACTGCATCGCCAGGTCCAGCTCATGCGTTGAAATCAGGATGGCACGCTTTTGCTCATGCGCCAATTGCCGCAGCAGTTTCATAATCTCCACCCGATTGATTAAATCAAGATGCGCCGTAGGTTCGTCCAATATCATCAAATCGCTTTGCTGTGCCAGGGCCTTGGCAATCATCACCCTTTGCTTTTCGCCATCGCTAAGACTTAAAAATTCACGACTTCCGAAATTCTGCATTCCCACCGACTGTAAGGACTGCTCAATTACTTTCGCATCTTCAGCATGGAGCTTTCCCAGCCAGTTGGTATGCGGAAAACGCCCGTAGGAAACCATATCATAAACACTAAGCCCCGGTGTTTGCACCGCATCGGTAAGCACCACGGCGATATTTCGCGCACGTTCCAACTTGCTCATACGGTGCAACTTCTGCCCTGCTATGCTGATTTCGCCCGACAGGGGCGGCAAAAGCGAACAGAGCGTCTTTATCAGGGTGGACTTGCCGCTTCCGTTGGGGCCGAGCAAGGCCACAAAGCTACCCTGCTCCAAACGCAAATCAAGTCCCGACGCCAGGATTTTATCTCCTTTATTCAGGCGATAACCGATGCTCAATCTATGGGTTTGCAAAATGGCCATATTATCCTCTGTTCCTGTTTTGTAAAATAATCCAAATAACTACGGGCGCACCAAACAAAGCCGTTACCGAGTTGATAGGCAAACTGGTAGCCGTGCCGGGCAATTGCGAAATAATATCGCAAGCAAGCATCAGCACCGCTCCAAGCAGTAAAACCGCCGGCACCAAAACCCGGTGATCGACCGAACGGAAGAGGTTTCGCGCCAGATGCGGAACCGCCACGCCCACAAAAGCAATAGGCCCGGCAAAAGCCGTAATTATACCTGCGATTAAACTGCTGATTATAATAATCCATTGCCGTGTTTTCTTTACGGAAATGCCCATACTCTCGGCATACTGGTCACTCAAAAGCATCGCGTTTAGCGGCTTGATTAAATACAGCGCGGCCAGGGCGGAAATCCCGACCACAAACAGCACCAACCATAATTCGTTCCAGCTCATCGAGCCCAAACTACCGAAGGTCCAAATAATAAAGTGTTGCACCATATCCGCCGAGCTAAAGTACTGCAACACACTAACCAATGAAGCCGTTACACTTCCAAACATAATTCCCACAATCAGCAAGGAGACCGTATTATTTACCTTTAGCGACACCGCCATCACGGCCAGCAAAACCATAAGCGAGCCTAAAATGGAGAACAGAGCCATCCCGCCTGTGCTCAACAGACCGAAAGACAAAATACCCACACCGCCTGCCATCACATAAAGCGCCACACCCAAAGCGGCACCACTGCTGATACCCAATACCGAAGGGCCCGCCAGAGGATTGCGAAAAAGACTTTGTAATAGCAAACCCGAGATGCTTAAACCCGCCCCGATTAATACCGCGGCGATGGCCTTGGGTAAGCGGATATCCCAGATAATATAGGAAAGAGCATTATCCTCCCGGCCGTTTTGCAGAATCTGCCACAAGCTATCCGGAGCAATGCCCACACTGCCCAAAGCGATATCCGCCACAAAAAAAACAACCAGCAGCAAAATCAGGACAATAAATAATAATCGATGCTTTCCCATTAAAAATCTAAATCTAAATTGCTATTGCACGCGCCCGTAATATTTCAGCTCGCCATCGGGCAACTCCTCAAAATGAAAGATACGCACCAGGTCGGCCAAGACTTCATCGGGGCGGCATAAACCCGTTTCCCAATAATCGTTCCCTCCGCTTTCGTTTGCCCGATTTAAGTTATGATACATCGTACCGACCTTAAATGCATCGAAAGCAGCATATCGTTCATCCGAGGCGAGTAATTCCTTC
>CAYUAN010000336.1:0-3489 GCA_964442545.1 uncultured Prolixibacteraceae bacterium
TATGATGCTGCGAAAGAGGTTTATGGAAAATATTCATTGGTAAATGACTATAAGCTGCTATGGGATGAGGAGAAAGGTAATAATACTTCTGAGGCCATTTTTGAACTGCAATTCAACGAAGTGGCGCATAGTAATTTTGTACGCTTGTTTACGGCAAGTAAAGCCATTAAAGGTAATACATGGGGCCGTTTGCGGATGAATGCAGAACTCATCGACTCGCATATGGCAGCTTATCCCAATGATTCTATCCGTTTGACAGGAACATATGTTACAGGTTATGTTAAGCAAAATAATGGTAAATATTTTAAGCTTTATCCGGAAACCACTAAGCGTAATAAATTTGCCAACGCTTTTAACTATTTATATAAATACTGGGAAAAGGATGTAAATAAAAAAACCGCATACAATAACCAGAATTTTATGGTTTATCGCTATGCCGATTTGCTTTTGATGTTGGCTGAAATTTCCAACGAATTGCAAAACGGTGAAGAAATGACTTACTTGAAAGAAGTTTTGGACCGTGTAGGAGTGAGTCCGCGGCCCGAATACAGCAATGGTCAGTCCGAATTCCGTAAGGCGATAATGTATGAATATCGTTACGAGTTGTTGGGCGAAGGACACGATTGGTTTAACAATCGTCGTAGAGGATACGACTGGTTTAAGAATGAGGTAATCGACCCGCATAATAATTACGCCTTATTCGATAGTAATGTGGATGTTACTTTGGAAACAAGTAAGGATATTGTGATGCACGTTCCGATTCCGTCCAGCGAAATCAATCGTAATGATTTAATCAGTAATTAATTCATAATGTTTATCAAAAGGCTTTACCGTTTTTCGGTATGCCTTTTGATAATACGGCCGGATTGTAAGACACAAATGAAGGCTTATTTGAAATAAAATAAGCACATTTGTGTCTTAAACATAAACGAATAAATGAGACCAAATAATGTATAAATTATGTAAGCAATCGTTTTGGATCACAATATTGGCTTTGATGCTTACGGCCTGCTCGGGAAATAAGCCCGAAAGCAAAAAGGAACCGCAAAAGCCGAATATCATATTTATTATGAGTGATGATCACACTACTCAGGCCATAACGGCTTATGATAGTATTTATGCCGATTATTTTCGTACGCCAAATATCGACCGTCTGGCCGACGAGGGAATGCGTTTTGATCGGGTATATTGCGCCAATGCGATTTGCGGACCCAGCCGCGCTATCATTATTACCGGAAAATACAGTCACAAAAACGGCTATTATAAAAACGAAAAAGGCGGTCATTTTAATCCCGACCAGTGGACCTTTCCCGAGGAATTGCACCGTAACGGATACACTACAGCCATGGTTGGTAAGTGGCATTTGGGTAGCACTCCACGCGGATTCGATTACTATATGTACCACAATAACTGGGGCCAACAGGGTTTTTATTGGAATCCCGTGTATAATCTGAACGGTGAGCAGGTAAATATTAAGGGCTATGCTACTAATATTACAACGGATACTGCTTTGGCATGGCTCAATCGTGTAAAAGACAGTAAAAAACCTTTCGCTTTATTGCTGCATTACAAAGCACCGCACCGAAATTGGTTTCCCGATTCCCCTTATGTAAATATGTACCCTGACGAGGACTTACCTTATCCGGCTACTTTTAACGATGATTATAAAGGCCGTGAAAAAACAGCAGGCGATACCTGGATGACCATGGATTTCTTCAATCATAAAGATATGAAGATGATTCCGCCGGAAGGCATTTCCAAAGATTCGCTATATCGCTGGCAAGAGTATGGAAACAATCCCGGACAGGCATTTATGCCGCCCGGATGTACGACAGTTGAAGAAGCGCGGAAATGGAAATATCAACGCTTTATTAAAGATTATCTGGCTTGTGTAAAATCGGTGGATGATAATGTGGGCCGTGTGTTGGATTTTCTGGATAATAACGGATTGGCGGAGAATACGATTGTGGTTTATACGGGCGACCAGGGATTTTATCTCGGCGACCACGGATTTTTCGATAAGCGCTTTATCTATGAGGAATCGTTCCGTATGCCCTTCCTGATGCGCTATCCCGCACAGATTGAAAAAGGTAGCACAACTAAAGCGCTAATCAGCAATGTGGATTTTGCACCCACGCTGATGGAATTTGCCGGTTTGCAGTCACCAAATGAGGTGCAAGGAAAAAGCTTTGCTGCTGTGGCCCGTGGAATTAAAAATGCCCGGAGCCGTGAGCGCGTTTACTATCATTATTACGAATGGCCCTTCTGGCATCATGTGCAGCCGCATTATGGTATGCGCACCAAGCGGTATAAGCTGGTACACTTTTATTACAATATTGATGTTTGGGAGTTTTATGATTTGGAAAAAGACCCCGATGAAATGCATAACGCGATAAATGATCCGGAATATGCCGATAAAATAGCAGAACTGAAACAGCAACTGCAAACATTGATGCAGGAAGTAGGGGACACGGGTAGTTTGGACGACTTCCGAAAAATTACCGATACGGATTTCGGTGCAATTAATGAAGCTAAATAATCAAGATATGAAAATTAAATTAAAATCCATCTTGTTTTTTGCGGTAATGCTTAGTGCAGTGGCACTTAATGCTCAGCAAAAAAAGAATATATTATTCATTATGGTGGACGACCTCAAACCCACCATTGAGGCTTATGGAGATAATTTTGCCATTACGCCCAATATGGATAAACTGGCCTCAAGCGGATACGTATTTTTGGCCAATTATGTGCAACAGGCCGTTTGTGCCCCCTCGCGAGCTAGTGTGCTGACGGGTTGGCGCCCTGACCGGACCAAAGTGAGGGATTTGAAAACCCTGATTAGGGATAAAAATCCCAATGTGGTTACCATGCCGCAGTATTTCAAACAAAACGGTTATACAACTTATGCTACCGGAAAAATTTTCGACCCGCGTTCGGTGGATAAAACATATGATGCGGTATCTTGGTCAATTCCGTATAAACAACCGCATCACCTGCAGGGCTCTATGGGTGATCCCGTTTTGGGATATTATCAGTCTGATGAGCATAAAATGCAATATCAGGTATTTGTGAAAATGGCCGATGCCAAAGGCTTAAGTGGAAAAAAACGAAATAAGTTTTTACGCAGTAGCTTCAAACCTTCCACCGAAAGTGCAGATGTACCTGATGATGCTTATTATGACGGACGCATTGCCCAAGATGCGGTAAAGATGATTGATAAATTCGCCAATGATGATAAACCGTTTATGCTGATGGTAGGATTCAAGAAGCCTCATTTGCCTTTTGTGGCACCAAGCAAGTATTGGGATTTATATAAACGCGATGAGATTAAGCTGGCCAAATATCAAAAACATTCCAAAGGCGGCCCTGCCATTGCCTATCACAATAACGGCGAATTACGTTCCTATACGGATATTCCCGCTGCCTTCGACGAATACGGGCAGCTAAACGATGATAAGCAGCGCGAATTAATTCACGGATATTATGCAG
>CAYUAN010000337.1:0-15371 GCA_964442545.1 uncultured Prolixibacteraceae bacterium
GCATGCTTGAGGTTTCGCCTTCCATCAGCGGGGCATCCACTGATACGTGGCGCGAGTGCATTTGCATTGATGCCTTAACTTTGTACTCCGGAATTTCCAATGATTCGGACAGCTCACGTGAAGTTGGCGGACGGCCTAACTTCTGCTCTAAACGTGCCGACTCTTTACCAATACGATTAAGTGAACCTACCTGATTCAACGGAAGACGAACGATACGCGATTGCTCGGCCAAAGCTTGCAAGATCGACTGGCGAATCCACCATACGGCATAAGAAATAAACTTAAAACCGCGGGTTTCGTCAAATCGCTTGGCAGCTTTAATAAGCCCTAAATTGCCCTCGTTGATTAAGTCCGGTAAACTCAATCCCTGGTTTTGGTACTGTTTCGCTACTGAGACCACAAATCGCAAGTTTGCCTTGGTCAGTTTCTCCAAAGCACGTTGATCACCTGCCTTGATTTTCTGGGCCAGGGCAACTTCTTCCTCTGCAGTAATTAGGTTTTCGCGTCCAATATCTTGCAGATACTTGTCAAGTGAAGCTGTTTGCCTGTTGGTAATCGATTTTGTGATTTTTAATTGTCTCATATGTAAGTTGGTTTTTATTGTGATAAGAGCGATTTGCAAAAGTACGAAATGAAAGCACTCATTGCAAATAAAATATGCTCCATACGTTAATGTTTTTCTAGTTTGCCGGGATGGTTGTTTTTCTAAATGCTTGTATAATAATGGACGACCCTCCCGAAATTTTTATTTTGGTTAATAAATATCATATTTTCTTTACAGCCCGAAACCGTAAAATGCTTTAACTCCGTTCGGATAAATACCTTCAATCAGCACTCCGCCTTTCTTTTTCGACAGAATTTTCTCCACGTCTGCCGGTTTATATACCGGTGACTGGTCAATCTTTTGAATGATAAAACCCTTACGGATGCCTGCCTGACTGAATACACCGTCGCTTAAATCAACCACCACCACGCCATTATCAATGCGAAGTTCTTGTTTAGTACGGTTGTCAACCGGAGCAAATTTGGCTCCAATACGCATGCTCACTACGGTTTCGTCTTTTTTGCCGTTAATGCTGGTATTGCCGTACAAATCGGTCAGCACCACGTCATAGGTTTTACTTTCCCCGTCTTTAACGGCCGTAACCTGAATCTTGTCTCCCGGACGATGCATTCCTACCTTCTCCAGTAATTCCGAGCCGCTGTTTATCTCAACACCTCCTATTTTGGTTAAAATACTTCCGGGCTTAATGCCTGCTTTTTCGGCGGCACCGCCGTGAATAATACCTTCTATATAGACTCCGTTCAATTCATCAATACCCAGTTTGTCGGCCAGTTTGGAATTCATGTTTTGGTAGGTAACACCGATGTAGGCACGTTTCACCTCCCCGAATTCTTTCAAGTCGTTCACGACTTTTTTTACAATGCTTACCGGAATGGCAAATGAATATCCGATATAGCTTCCCGTGCGCGAGGCTATGGCGGCATTCACGCCAATCAGTTGCCCTTTGGTATTAACCAATGCGCCTCCGGAGTTTCCCGGATTTACCGCAGCATCAGTTTGAATAAAGGACTCGATGGAAGTTTGCGAACCCAGAATGTTGATGTTTCGTGCTTTGGCACTGACAATGCCGGCCGTTACGGTTGAGGTCAGATTAAAGGGATTACCTACCGCCAAAACCCATTCGCCGACTTTTACATTGTCGGAATTTCCGAATACCAAAAAGGGTAGATCCTTGGCGTCGATTTTCAACAGCGCCAGGTCGGTACTGGGGTCCGTACCCACGATACGGGCATCATACTCCCTTTTATCGTTCAGCGTAACCCGCACTTTGCTGGCCTGCTGCACCACATGGTTATTGGTCACGATATATCCGTCAGATGACAGAATAACACCTGAACCCGAGGCGCGGATAACATGAGGCATCCCACGATAGAAAAAATCCTCCGGGCTGAAATAGTCATCATATACACTACTTTTCTTCTCAAACTCACTCATGATATATACTACGGCATGTACCGATTTCTCGGCCGCCTCGGTAAAATCCACCTGCGCACCTTCCGGAATATTCAAAGGCGCGCTGAAATTTACCGGTTGCGCGTTTTGTACTTGCTGAACTTCCACTTGTTTTGATTGCATATTTTGAGGGGCCTCTTCTTGCAGCAACTGATTGCCGCCCAAGGCTACCATTCCTCCCAAAAGTGCCACACCAAAAAGTTTTAAGCTTTGTTTCATTGTTGTTAATTGTTTTGTTTTATTCAAAAACTGAAATTTATTTTTTTTCCTTCTTGCTTAGCAAAAATCGACCCAATAGCGGTTTTGCCGTTTGTGTAACGCAAAATTACATTGAAAGGTGCAGCCTCAGCGTTAAAAGCTGTTAAAATCAGGAAATATGACTGACAAAAATGCAAAAACTGACAGAAGCTAATTTTTAATGAACGGTCTTTTTATTGAAATTTTTTAGCATCTTTGCCATAGATTACAGAATTATTTTAGTTTACAGGGAATTAAGGGGTGGATAAGCTGCCTGAAAAACAATGGTGGATACAAAACGCATACCCATAAAGCGCATTGTCACGGCAAGTCTGATTATCGGATTGCTTGTCGGAGCTGTGGTGTCGTATTTTATGTTTCCGCGTACCATTACCAAAATCGAGAATGAAACAAAGGTAAAGCTGGTGCGCGATACTATTGTGGTGGAGCGGCAGAAGATTGTCTATCGCACCAAATATATTCCTATAAAAGAACAAACAGCGGCGAATGATTCTTCCGGGGAAGTGACAGTATTCCAGGATAGCATGGATGTGCCGGATAGTGCGGAGATAGCCGTACTGCCGGACAGTATTCCGATTGACGAGCCGCCGGAAATTGAGCCGGTTACGGAGAATGATGATGAAGGTGATATCGTAATTGCGCAAAATGAATTGCTGGAAACACGGAACATTATTCCCGACGGGGATCCCGGGAATTTTTACTGTCAGTCGAGTATGAATCTTGATTCCTTATTGGTGGACAATTATACAGCCAAAGCCAAGCAAGAAGGCATTAAAGTGGAGTTTTGGCGTTCGCCGATAAATGTAGTGGGCTACCAGCTGGATAAAAACAAATTAATCCTGTTTGGTTTTTACGAATTTGACCGGGTGGGCTTGCGTTATAATGACGACGGTAGTATTCAGATGAGTTATCTGGAAAATGAATATAAGTTGGAGTGCGGATACGATTTCCGTCCGCTTATTATTAAAAAGTGATTATGCAAATTCATTTCTATAAATTTCACGGTGCGGGTAATGATTTTATCCTGATTGATCAGCGCAGGGAGGCAGTGGCTTTAAGTGAACAACAGATTGCTTTTTTGTGTCACCGGAGATTCGGTATCGGAGCCGATGGTTTGATGTTGCTTGAAAATTCCGGGGATTATGATTTCAGGATGCGTTATTATAATTCCGACGGGCGGGAAGGCAGTATGTGCGGTAATGGCGGCCGCTGTATTGTGGCTTTTGCCGATTTTCTGGGAATAAAGAAAACAGAATATATTTTTGAAGCCGTGGATGGACTGCATCGTGCAAAAATTTTGGAATCCGGAGACGCGAAATGGGAGGTCGAACTGCAAATGCTGGATGTGGAACAAGTGGAGCAAAGGGATAATCATTTCTTTTTGGACACAGGCTCGCCGCATCATGTGGAGTATGTAGCTGACGTGCAAAAGGTGGATGTGGTACAACGCGGAAAAAATATTCGTTACAGTGAAGAGTATGCGCCATCCGGAACCAATGTGAATTTTATCAGCGAGCAGAACGGGCAAATTTTAATCCGCACCTACGAGCGGGGCGTGGAGGACGAAACTCTGGCCTGCGGAACGGGTGTAACAGCCGCGGCTATTGCTGTCGCATTAAGCAAAGGCGATATGCGTAATGAATATGTGATTAAAGCCTTGGGTGGTGATTTGAAAGTGCGCTTTGAGCGAAAAGAGCAGCGTTTTACCAATTTGTGGCTTACCGGCCCGGCAGCTTTTGTGTTTGCAGGTGAAATAAATCTCTAAGTTTTACGATTAAGTTATAATGACGCAGCATCAAGCAGAAATATATTTACGCAAACCGCTTCCGGGCGATGCCGATTTTTTATTGCAGCTCGAAAACGATCCGGAAATCTGGGAGGTAAGTAATACCACGGAACCCTTTTCCCGGGCCGAAATAGAAGCATTTATTAAAGATAATGTACATGACTTATTGCTTGAGCTGCAGCAACGCTTTATCATTGTATTGCGATTAAAGGAAGTGCCCGTAGGTGCCGTGGATCTTTTTAACTATGATGCGAAGGATGATGCCGCCGGAGTGGGAATCAGTATTTTGCCGGAGTATCGGCGTCGCGGATTTGCCAAAGCGGCATTGAATCAGTTGATTACATTCGCGTTTAAGAAATTGCGCCTGAAAAAGTTGTACTGCGCCATTTTTGCCGACAATCTTCCGAGTATTCGGCTGTTTACCTCCTGTGGATTTAAATCCATCGACCGTTTGCCGGAGCGTTTTGAAGTGAGTGAAGAAAAAGAAGAACTGTTTTTTGAATTAGAAAGATAAGATGGGAATAAAGAAGATTATCATAGGAATTTTGGTATTGTTAATGCTTGCGGGGGGCGGTGTTGCCTGGTATGTTTACCGCGAATATTCTAAACCGGTGGTAGAGCTGGGCGATAAAGAATGGGTGGATATCTATATTCCCACCGGAAGTACTTATGATGATGTGCGGGCTATTTTTCAGGAGCAGCACTTGCTGACCAATGAAAAGTTGTTTGATTTTCTGGCCGAAAAGAAGAACTATATTAATAAGGTGAAAGCGGGAAAATACCGCATCAAAAATCATATGACAGCCAATGAGCTAATCAATATGTTGCGTTCGGGTAGTCAGGTGCCGGTGCGTTTTACGTTTACCAATATCCGTTTTGTGGATAAGCTGGCCGGACTGGCAGCCAAAAAACTGGAACTGGATTCTGCCGAATTGAGCAGTTTGTTTCATAATGACCAATATCTGGAGCAATTTGGTTTCAATCACCAAACGGTGGCCGCCATGTTTCTTCCGAATACCTATGAGTTTTATTGGAATACCTCGGCGGAGGAATTTATGCAACGCATGTATCGTGAATACCAAAAATTCTGGAATAGTGAGCGCAAGCAACAGGCTAGGGAAATCGGACTGACACCACTCGAAGTTTCTATCCTGGCTTCCATTGTGCAGGAAGAAACCAATAAGCGGGACGAGATGGCGCGTATCGCAGGCGTATATATCAACCGTCTGAAACGCGGGATGCTGTTGCAGGCCGATCCTACGGCGCGTTTTGCTTACGGCGATTTTTCGGTTAAGCGGGTTACTTATGATTATCTGAAAATCGACTCACCTTATAATACTTATATCTATGCGGGTTTGCCTCCGGGACCGATTTGTATGCCCGAGCCTTCGACTATTGACAAGGTTTTGCATTACGAAAGGAATAATTACCTGTTTTTTTGCGCCAAGGCCGACGGTTCGGGTTATCATGCCTTTGCACGCACCCATTCGGAACATATCCGCAATGCGAATGCCTATCACCGCTATCTAAACAGTCAGGGAATACGGTAGTTGAGAATTCCGTTTTAAAAAAATAAGGATCGTTAAAATAGGTGTATTTCAGTTTTTTATAACGCAATCCGGCTTCGGATGCTCCAAAGGAAAATCGCATCCTGTTGTGTATTCATCGCAGGATGGATGGTGTACATCAAGCCCGGTGTAAAAGCGATACGTTTGGATAATTGAATGCGCCAGAAGGCTTCTACCAAATACTGGTCGCGTAAGCCCGGCCCGAAGGTGTCTTCATTGGGGCGGCCCCAGCTAAAACCAATACCTAGCTGATGTCCGTCGGGATGACGCTGGTAACCCAGGCCGGTACTGATGGCTGCTTCAAGCAGCGATTCGCCTTTTTCGGTATAGCTGGCCCGGAAAAAGGGCAGCCATTTTTTGTTGATGTATTTCGTAATGGAAAACACAGCGCCCCAGCCCCAGCCGGTACCGGTTTCCCGGTTATTATCGCGATGCCACAAACTCAAATGTACATTATCCAAAAAAACATAGTTTTTGGCTGTTGTGGCCCCGATTTCGAAATGCTTGAAATATTCGTGTCGCGAGAAGAAGGTGTCAAATCCGCGGAAAATCATGGTAGGGTCGGAATTCTGATCTCCGAAACCGGCGATAGCGTAAATATGTTTGCTCAACCAACCGCCGGCGGTAAAACCCAAATATCCGTCGCCGGGCAATGCGGCAGTAGCAAGTCCTGTGGAAAAGTTCAGATTGTTAAAATGCACCCAGGGGCTGCCCAATCCGTAAATGTCGAAAAAGTCGGTGGCATCGAAGAAACCGGCCAACAATATCAGGCGGCCTTTGAGTAGTTTTTGCTTCCAGTAAAGATTGGTCACGCGGAACTTATTGTCGTTAAATGTTACGCCGTAGATTCCCACATTTCCCATATCCATACTCAGGTCAATCACGGGAATAGTCGTGTATTTATGCCGGTGCTCCACCTTATAGATAAAGGTTCCCGTATTTTTCGATTTTCGTCCGACCAGCTTCCAGCTTCCGTAAAAACGGAATACGCCGCTTGCCGCCATGCCTTCGCCCATATCGGCAGTGGACCCCATATACAAGGTGTTATAATCAATATCGAAACGCAGCCCGGTTTTCTTTTGCAGCTTTTCCTTAAAATCAAAATAGGGTTGCAGGAAATGGAAATCCCATACGGAGTATTTTACACTATCGTCAAAATCTTCCCTGTTTTCGTTTTGATCGGCACTTCCCAGACGAGGTTCTTCTTTTTCCTGCTGAGCATAACTTTGCAGATTAAAAAAAATGAAAATAGCCGAAATTAAAATCTTATACGTAATTTTGCCCCCCATATTCAAATAAGCTGTTTATAATTCAAATATACGCAAATTTGAATTGAAGCATGTGCAAATTTGATGGGATAAGATCTCGGGTTTTCTTTCTGTGTGCCATTGTGTCGGAACAGTTATATCTGGCATAAATGATGCTAAGAAGGATGCAATAATATGGATATATATTAACTTAAATATAATAAAGATGACCTTACAAACTAACTTGCAGCACCTTGTGTCTGCAGCCGATTGGCAAAAAACTTTAGATGAGAACGAGAATGTAATGGTATGCTGTGGCCGTATGGGCCCCATGTGTGTGCCGGTGTATGCCATTATGGAAGATTTGGAAAAAAGCGGTAAGTATGACCACGTAGCTTTCCGTGATATGTTGTTCGACAATCCGGAGGCCTATGTTATTCGTAACGCACCGGAATGTGCCGGATTTATGGGACTTCCGTTTACCGTATATTATAAAAACGGTAAAGTGGTTAAAGCGACCAGCTCTATCCAAAATCTGGATCAGATTGTAGATATTTTGGATGAAGTTTTTGCCAAGTAATTGGTAATCTTAATTAAAACGAAAAGGGCTCTGATTCTTCAGGGCTCTTTTTGGATTTATTCATAAAATTGAAGTTATGGAAAGCAAGCAATATGATGTTATAATACTCGGAGCCGGTCCCGCGGGCTTAACAGCGGGTATTTATCTTTCCCGTGCGAAAACCAAAGTATTGATTTTGGATACGGGTATCGCCGGCGGGCAAATGGTGTTAACGCACGAAGTGGCCAATTATCCGGGTTACGAGGGTATTAGTGGTTACATGCTCTCGATGAATATGAAAAACCAGGCCGAAAAGTTTGGTTGTGCGATAAAAACCAATGTGCAAATCGCGAAGATTAATTTGAAATCCCAAACCAAGAAGGTGGAACTGGCTAATGGCGATACTTTTGAAAGCCGCTCGGTAATTATCGCTACGGGTGGCCGGTCTAAAAAAATAGGTGCCAAAGGCGAAGATGAATTTGCCGGACGCGGAATTTCCTATTGTGCCACTTGCGACGGCGATTTCTTTCAGGACAAAGAGATTATTGTAATTGGTGGTGGTAATTCCGCTTTGGAAGAGGCCGTGGCCCTGACGACTTATGCCAGTAAAGTGACCATTGTGCATATGCTGGATAGCTGGCAGGCATTCAGTTCGGCCGTGGCCGAGATGGAAGCCAATCCGAAGATTGATTATGTGATGGAGTCACGGATTATCGAGTTTCGTGGCGACCAGGCCTTGCGTGAGGTGGTGATTGAAAACCTGAAGACGGGCGAAAAATATACCAAGAAGATTGACGGTGTATTTATCTTTATCGGCTACGAGCCGCGCACCGAAGATTTTGAAGGCGTTCTGAAAATGAATGATTATAAGGAGCTGTTGGTGGACGAGCACTTCGAAACCAACATCGAAGGCGTTTTTGCCGCGGGTGATTGTATTCATAAACGTTTCCGTCAGATTACCACGGCGGTATCGGATGGAACTAATGCCGCCTTGAATGCTTTGGAATATCTGAACAGATAGGCGAACAGCAGAATAAGGGCAAAAAGAAAGGCGATCCGTTCGGACCGCCTTTTTTAATTTTTTGTCATTTGTATGCTTACATTCTTCTTTCCTTGATACGTGCTTTCTTACCGGTAAGGCCACGCAAGTAGAAAATACGTGCACGACGTACAACACCGCGCTTGTTCACTACGATTTTCTCGATAAAAGGAGAAGCGATTGGGAAAATACGCTCAACACCCACGCCGCTGGACATTTTGCGGATGGTAAAAGTCTCACGGTTTTTTTCGCCACGACGCTGCAAAACTACGCCTTGGAAACTTTGCAAACGCTCTTTCGAACCCTCTTTAATCTTATAGGTTACGGTAATGGTATCACCGGCTCCAAACTCCGGAAACTCTTTGCGCTCAACAAATTCTTGCTCTACAAACTTAATAATATCTTGCTTTCCCATTTCTATTCTTATTTAAAATATTCGTGTCTTAAAAAGGTCTGCAAATATACAGCTATTTTTATTTATTGAACAAGTATTCAATGAAATATTTTTTACGCTTGTTAAATTTGCTTAAATTGTTCAAAATCACTGCTGTTTCGGGGCTTGTAATTTCTTTTAATCGGGATTAGCTCATGTTTCCTGTTCACGGCTATCCTAAAAGGATGGTGCAAATTTCCGGCAGTGCTTTTAAAAGCTGACATTTTACAAAAAAAACAGGCTGCCCCATATTATGGAGCAGCCTTATTAAATGTTTTACTGTTTTCTTATTCAGTATCAGCCGGGCCTTCTTCGATTACTCCCGTGGGCTCGTCTTCGATACGCAGACTGCCATCGGCATTTTGTTTGCGAATCTCCAGAACCATTTCATTAGTAAGCTTGATATGATCGTGCGGGCCAACCTGAATTTTCTCTTTGGGGGCCTCAACAGTATGATGAATTTCTTCCACCTCTTCGCTGGCACCAACCAAATGCTCTTGCACGTAATATGTTCCGATACCGGCCATATAGCCGATGAAAGCCAGTAAACTGATTTTCTTCATATACCAGATAAAGTCAATCTTTTCCATACCCATAGCGGCAACACCGGCGGCAGAACCGATAATCAGAATACTACCTCCGGTACCGGCGGTGTACGCCAATAATTCCCAAAATACACCATCTACGGCATATGTTCCGACATGGGCGATTTCGTACATTCCCATTGCTCCGGCTACCAGCGGCACATTATCCACTATAGACGAAAGAATACCGATAGCGGTATCGATGATGTAAATATTTTTATTGGTTACTTCGTCCAGCCAAATAGAAACCTGACCCAAATGTCCGGCCGATTGTAAACTGGCAACGGCGGTAAGGATACCGAGGAAGAACATTACCGTAGGAATATCCACACGTTTCAAAATGTTTACCACGGATAAATGACGTTTGTCCTCTTCCGATTTATTACGGTTATTGATTTCGGAAATAGTCCAAATGGTACCCAAACCAAGCAACATGCCCATATAGGGAGGCAGGTGAGTAACGGTCTTAAACACCGGAACAAACAGCAGTGCACCCACACCTACAAAAAGGAATAATTTCTTTTCGGCATCGGTGGTAAAGTCGGTTTTAATGTTATTATCAATTTCCGGGCGGGTAACATTTCCTTTCATGGTAAACGACAGGATGCTTAATGGAACAATCATCGCTACCAAGCTCGGAACGAATACCATCAGAATAATATTCAATGCGGTAACCTGACCGCCAATCCATAGCATAATGGTAGTCACATCACCGATGGGTGACCAGGCGCCTCCCGCGTTAGCCGCAATGATAATCATACTGGCAAACATCCAGCGGGTTTCTTTGTCCGAAATCAGCTTTCTGAGCAGGGTAACCATCACGATGGTGGTGGTAAGGTTATCCAAAGCGGCAGACATGAAAAATGTAAGGAATCCCAATACCCACAGCAATTTAACTTTGCTGGTGGTTTGAATTTTGTCGGTAATCAGTTTGAATCCCTGGTGATGATCCACAACCTCCACAATGGTCATGGCTCCCAATAGGAAGAACAGAATCTCAGAAATTTCCGATAAGTGATGACTCAGTTCGTGTTTTACAAAATGATTTCCCAGTTCGGCGATTTGTTCCGCGTTAAGGGAGTATCTACTGATTAACTCGTTCCATTCGTAATTGAAACCCAGCCCCAGGATTTCGGTGCTGTCGAGTGCGAAAATGGCCCAGGTAAGGGCGCCAATCAAAAGTGCTGATGCTGATTTGTCGATTTTTAGGGGATGCTCCAATGCGATTGCGGTATATCCCAACACGAAAATGACTACCATTAATATAAACATAGTGCAGTTTTTTACGGATTAATAATGGTCGCAAAGGTAGTAAAGTAGCCGAATTAATTAGCGAAATATTTGATTTTTTGCCCTTCCATTTGTAGCCTGTTTGCTTGCGTTTGTATTGATGTAAATGGTGATAAATCAGTTAGATAGTAATGTTTTTGCAGGTTTTGGGCAGGAGATAATGACCCATATCAGTTTTTTAAATGATGCAGGTTTTGTGAAATGTTTTATGGAATCCCGACAAATAAACGTCCCTGCTAAAACCGATCTAATGATGTATCCATATTTTTTTTCGTGTTAAGAATCCTCTTTTTTCTTTTTCGGCAAACGTTTGGCATCCTTCAAAGCATTGTGAATTATATACTCCAATTGACCGTTGGTGCTGCGGAATTCATCCGCAGCCCATTTTTCGATTTGCGCCAGCAAATCGGGGTCAATCCGTAATACAAATGCTTTCTTTTTTGCCATATTAGTTTTCGAGTTGTTTACGCATAGCGTATTGAATCGCATCTTTGCGTTGGGTGCCTAGAATTATTCGTGTGCCGTTTCCCAGATGCAAAAATAGCGCGGTTTTTCCGGATACGATATAAGCCGGGTTTTTCTCTTTGGGGGCTCCGGCCTTAAAACTGCCAAATCCGCCGGCCTCTTTCACCGGATTATACTTGCCCACTTCCCATTTCGTAATTTGTTCAAACGGAATATTTTTGATTTTGTTTTGGAAAGGCGGATAACGATAGGATACACCACTTGCATCAATCGTGGTTTCCAAACGGGCGTTTCGGAAAATGACTGCCAGGATGATAAACAGCAGGGATAGGCCGCTGCCGAGATAAATCAATGCTTTGATATCGAAGCTGTTTTTCCCGCTGATATTCATCGCGATCATCAGGGAAAAGCTGAGTACGCTCAGCCCCAAAAGAACGATCCATACCCAAGAGCCTTTCATTTCCTGAACTTCGTAATATTTTGCTTTGGTATTTTTCACGAATGATTTGCTTTAATTAGTACAATGAACCGGAATTAACTACCGGGCTGGCGTCTTTGTCCGATACTAAAACAACCATTAAGTTGCTCACCATTGCGGCTTTGCGCTCATCATCCATTTCCACTACGCCGCTTTCCGAAAGTTTCTTCAATGCCATTTCCACCATGCCTACGGCGCCTTCCACAATCTTGGAGCGTGCCGCGATAATGGCGGTAGCCTGCTGGCGTTTGAGCATGGCCTGGGCAATTTCTTCGGAATAGGCCAGATAATTAATCCGGGCTTCCATCACTTCTATTCCGGCGATCTCCAGGCGGTCGCGGAGCGAACTTTCCAATTTATGATTTATCTCGTCGCCGCCCGAGCGTAAGGTGATTTCTTTTTCTTCATCATCAAAATTATCATACGCATAAGAGCCGGCCAGCTTGCGAATGGCAGCATCACTTTGCACTTCTACGAAATGTGCGTAATCGTCCACATCAAAGGCCGCCCGGAAGGTGTCCTTAACCCGCCAAACCAATACAACCCCTATTTTAATCGGATTCGCCAGTTTGTCGTTTACCTTAATGGGGGCACTGTCGATATTGCGGGCGCGCAAACTTATTTTCTTTTTTATGTAAAAGGGAAGCACCCAGAAAAAGCCGTTGTCCTTTACCGTGCCATTGTATTTTCCGAAAAGAATTAAAACTACGGACTCGTTCGGATTAACAATAAAAAATCCGGGGATAATAAAAAAGAAAGCGGCGATGCTCAGGGCCGCCCAAGGCGACTGAAATGCCACCAGAAGATAAATGGAAATTCCGGCTAATAGCAACATCAGGAACAAATATAGATATCCTGATTGCGGTTTGTTGATTTGTTCTTGTTTCATAATGTTGGTGTTTTTAAGTATTAATATGATATTAAAATGATATCACAAAATAAATACAATTTAGCTTTAAATTCAAGCTTTTAGTGAATTTTTTTTTCGAAAAATGAATAATGTTTTGTAAAGATGGATTTTTCCGGCAATAACAAAGCATTGCTACCCGTCAGGTCAGCGGCAAAACAATAAAAGCACAGAACAATTTAAAACCGTATTTTTACACCAATCAAATCGAGCGCTATTGAAAAAAGTAATCGTATCGGTAATAAATGACCTGGTAAGCGACCGGCGAGTAGATAAGGTCTGCACCACGCTGACGGAAATGGGGTTTGAAGTTTTGCTGATCGGGCGAAAGTTGCCGGATAGCCCGCCTATGGACGAACGCCCTTATGCCACTAAGCGTATGCGTTTGCTCTTTACCGGGGGGGCGCTTTTTTATGCTTTCTTCAATTTACGGCTTTGGTGGTATCTGTTGTGGCATCCCTTTGATTTGTTGCTTGCCAACGATTTGGATACACTGCTCGCAAATTATCTGGCTGCTCGTTTGAAGAATAAACCGCTGGTTTATGATACCCACGAATATTTTACCGAAGTACCCGAATTGCAGGGCCGTGCGGCCAAGAAAGTTTGGGAATGGATTGAAGGCCGGATATTCCCCAAATTGCAGGACATTATTACGGTAAATGATTCCATTGCGCGCATCTATTCCGAAAAGTACCATAAAGAACTTAAGGTGGTACGGAATATTCCGAAGGCAATCCGTGTGGAGAAGAAAATTTCCGGGGCTGATTTGGGTATTGACGAATCTACGCGTATTATTATCCTTCAAGGCGCCGGCATAAATATGGATCGCGGGGCAGAAGAGGCGGTGCTGGCTATGAAAGAGGTGGAAAATGCCTTGCTGTTGATTGTTGGTAGCGGCGATGTGATTCCACAATTAAAGGAGCTGGTAAAGCGGGAGCGATTGGAAAGCCGAGTGCGATTTATTCCGCGCCAGCCGGCTGATATTTTATATGCATATACCGCCCTGGCCGATGTGGGCCTGACGCTGGATAAGGACACCAATCTGAATTACCGCTATAGTTTGCCCAATAAACTCTTTGATTATATTCAATGCGGTACGCCGGTTTTGGCTTCCGATTTACCGGAGGTGCGCAAGATTGTCGGCACTTATGACGTTGGTTTAATTATAGAAGAACATTCGCCCGGGGCTATTGCCAAAGCCATTCGGCAAATGTTGGCGCAGGATTTTAAGCAACTTAAAAAAGCCCGGTTGCAAAAAGCGGCCGAAACATTGGTTTGGGAAAACGAAGAGAAAGTATTGCACGAAATTTACCGTAAATATTTATGAGCGAAAAGCATCTGCATATTATTAGTTTTGATGTCCCCTGGCCCGCGGATTATGGCGGCGTGATTGATGTATTTTATCAAATCAAGGCCTTGCATCGCGCGGGCGTGAAAGTGCATTTGCACTGTTTTCAATATGGTCGCGACGAAGCACCGGAATTGGAAGAATATTGCGAAAGCGTGCACTATTATCCCCGGAAAACCGGTTGGTTGGCAAATTTGTCGAAGACACCTTATATAATAAAGAGTCGCAGGTCGAATGCTTTGGTGCGCAATCTGCTGCGTGATGATTACCCGATTGTTTGCCAGGGAATGCACAGCTGCGCCATTCTGACCGATAAGCGGTTGGCGGGCCGCAAGATAGCCTATCGCGCGGCCAATGTGGAGCAGTTTTACTATCAGGCCTTATATCGCCGCGAAACCAACCGCAAAAAGATGTATTATTTTATGGCGGAGGCCGTTCGTTTGAAAAAATGGGAACCCAAGCTGGCACGCGCGGATGTTATTTTTACCATCTCCGAAGCCGATGAGGCCTATTATCGTAAGCGTTTCCCCAATCAAAAGGTGGTCAATCTTTTTGGCTTTTTCGATGATGCCGGATTCGCCATGCAAGAGGGCAGGGGCGACTATATTTTATATCAGGGGAATTTATCGGTGAACGAGAACCAGCAGGCGGTGGATTATATATTGACGGAGCTGCTTCCGGAGTTGCCGGCACCTTTAATCATAGCCGGGAAAAATCCGCCGCAAGACTTGAAGGAACGAATCTCGAAACTGAAAAATGTGGACCTGGTTCCCAATCCCTCGAATGAGGAAATGCAAAAGCTTATTCGCGAGGCGCATATTAATCTGCTGCTGACCTTTCAGCCGACCGGCTTAAAATTAAAATTGCTGAATGCCTTATATCAGGGGCGCTTTTGTGTAGCCAATAAGGAAATGTTGTATGGGGCGGGGCTTGATGAGGTAGTGGAAACAGCCAACGAAGCAGCCGAAATTCTGGCAAAAATAAAGCACTTAAAGGAGCAGGATTTTAGCACGGAGGAAATTGAGCGGCGCAAGTCAGTGTTGCTTGCGCGCTATGATACGCAAAAGCGAATCGCGCTAATGTTGGAACATTTGTTTTAGTGGCTTTATTCCACCGTGGCAAAAACTTTTCCGTCTTCAAATTTCACCAAACGACCCGGAAAATCTTCGAATAAGGCGTAATCATGTGTAGCCATAAGCACTGCGCGTCCGGTTTCGGAAATATTTTTCAGCAATTTCATTATGCCTTTTGAGGTTTCGGGATCCAGATTTCCCGTGGGCTCATCGGCAAGGATAATATCGGGGTCGTTGATCAGGGCGCGGGCAATGGCCAGCCGTTGCTGCTCGCCGCCGGATAATTGGTGCGACATTTTATGCGCCTTGGTTTCCAGGC
>CAYUAN010000338.1:0-6281 GCA_964442545.1 uncultured Prolixibacteraceae bacterium
TTTCCGGAACCTGTTGCGCCTTTTGCTTTTTTTTGCCCGAGCAGGACGTAATTATCAGTGATATAATAAATGCGAACATCAGCCCGCTTGTGATTCGTAAATAGTGCATATATATTATTTTTATTACTTAGAAATTATAGCCTAGCTGAACGCCATAGCGGAAACCGTAATACTTGAACTTAAGACGACCGCTGGCATTAAAACTTTGGTTCCGGATAAATTCCGCCAAAAAGCCGTTGTTGCCTTCCAGAAAATCCATCAAATCGGAATAAAAGGGATCATCAGGATCTATATCGGTCTGAAACTTAAGTCCCATATTCAGATTGTAGAATGTTAATGACGGCCCGATAAGGATGAGGTCAATCGTGATATGCCGTTTGAATACAAATTGATAGCCCAGCTGAATACCGATATTGGTCATTTGTAAACGGGCATCGTAAAAAACAGTGTTTTTAATATTTCCATTATCCAACAAATTCAGGGATGCATCCTGCCAAAGCGTGTAATAACCCGCATATGGCCCCCAATAAAGTCCGTCCGGTGCGGGATATTTATTTCTTTTTTTGAAATAAAAACGGAAGTCTGCGGTAATATCAAAACCACCTCTTGAGCTTTGGTCAAACAGTTTTATCGGGTTGCCCTCTTGGTCTTCCATCGGGGCTTTTTCCAGATAACCCGCGTTTATTGAAAATGATGTATTGTTTTTGAGTACGCGTTCGTAGCCGAAGACAAAACTCTTAAAGCCCACAACAAAAAGCGGCGTAAGGTTCCAACGTATAATATTTCGTTTAAAATCAATGCTGTCACGTTCGGCCGCCGAAATTTTAAGTGGTCCGTAAATCATTGCGGCAATAATAAAAAGAGCATAGATTTTCTTCATAGATAAATAATTTTAATATTATAAATCTGCTTTTGAGACCAATGGAATCGCCAGTTCTATACCCAGTTCTCTTTGTGTTTCAAGAACCTTGGCAATAATTTCATGCCGGGCCTTTAGCTCCAGATTCCAGGTTGGGACCTTAAAGAATAAATACAGCAGCACCTCAAGTCCGTAACTGCCTAACTCATTCATATATACCATATAATAATCCTTGCGTGTGTCGGGATGTTCTTCAATGATTTTTTTGATGCGCTCGATAAATTCTTCCACCTTATCC
This sequence comes from uncultured Prolixibacteraceae bacterium, assembly GCA_964442545.1. Taxonomy (GTDB): domain Bacteria; phylum Bacteroidota; class Bacteroidia; order Bacteroidales; family UBA1556; genus UBA6267. The sequence goes on from CAYUAN010000338.1 coordinate 1,158, forward strand.
AAAGGGGTGTCGTATTTCAATATCAATTTGGTCTTATATCGGCGGTATTTCCGTTTCCCCAAATTATCAATGCTTTTGTCCGACAACAGACTGTTGGGAACGGTTACCAACGAGTTATAGAACGTGCGGATTCTGGTCGAACGCAGCCCGATTTCTTCTACGGTACCGCTTACGTTTCCATTGTCAATCCAATCACCCACGCTGAACGATTTGTCGGCGAAAATCATCAAGGACCCCAAGAAGTTTTTGATGGTATCCTGCGCACCGAAGGCCAAAGCAAAACCTCCGATGGAGAGTCCGGCCAGGAAGTTTACCACATTAAAATCGAACTCCTTTACAATAAAGAGCAGACTCACGGTGATGGCAATAGTTTTGGCAATCAGGCTGGCGAAAATCACCATGCCGAAACGGCTGTCGTATAAATGCCCGCGGATAAAGATCTCTTTCAGCAAATCAATTATATTAAATGAAAGCAGGGTGTAATAGAAGATAATCAGCAGGTTGATAATGCGCAAGAGCACAAAGCTGTATTCCACCGAAAATTCAAATGAAGGCGCGTAAATTAGTGCATAGTTCAAGAAAATCAGGTAACTGGAGTTCTTGATGATTTTATAAACCAGGTGCCGGTATGGCCGGTAGATATTTAAGTGAGAGCTTAGCGGTTTGGTAACAAATCGATTGACCAAATACAGCAAGAGGTAAATAAGAAGGAAATAGCCCAGCATATAAATCTGCCACAAGCGGAACTCGAAAAATACGACGTTGTTGTTTTTTACGCCGGCCATACGCCGGAATTTATCCGAGAAACTAAATACCTCTTCGGCATCTCCCGAGTACATCTTTTTGTGTACACTGCGGATCAGCTTTGAGGTAGTCCGGGAATAATACCATTTGCCGTTAATCTTTTCCAGATAGAGTTCCGGTATTTCCGGGTTTGGGTAATAAATGGCATTACCGCTGGCCGTATCCACATAATTGGAATCTTTCGGGATGGCATCAAAGTCAAATAATTGACGGTGTGCACCTTGGAAAATTTGTTTGAGTTTTAAGGCCAGGTCCGGTGCGTCTGCAGTATCTGCCGGGTCAAAATTAATCGTCTTGGCAGCTTTTTTTGGGTCAAACAAACTGTCGCTGAGAAAGATTAAATGACTGGAAATCGTATTGAAAGGTGTGGATAAATCAAGGGTAACTTTCCCGCTGTCGGAAGCCAGTTTTTGCGCGATTATGTGTTTTTCGATTTTCTGATTTGGTGTATGGCCGTTTTTAATCTTCAGCACATACTTATCATAAAGTTTGGGTATTTTCTTAACCGTTTCGGGCGAATACACCCATTTGCGGCTTACGCGAATCAGGTAAATCGATGGCTCGTAACTAAACAGTTGGTATTTATTGGGGTCCACGATTCCCCTGCGCCGGTCGAGCACTTCGTCCAGATTGAGGTGCATGGATACAAGAATATCCCTAAGCTTGATAATCAAAGCTTCTTTCTTGCTTTGCGGCGCCTCAAAATCATATAAAGTATAAGAGGCTAAGAGGGGATTGTAATGTGAACCTTTTTCCAGAAAATAGAAATGCGATTTGACGGTTTGGTAGGGCGTCGAATTACGGAATTCCCAATGATCCTGCGCTTTTACCACAAAAGTGCTGACTAGGAACAGAAGAAAGAGTATGCTTTTTCTCATAGTTCTATGATTGCTTATTTAAAAATTTACCTACGATAAATGCGATAATTATAGTCAGATATAATTGCCCGATCAGACCGAAAGCAATGGCGACAACACGCGCAGCAGAGCTTACCGGGGAAATGTCTCCGAATCCGATGGTAGTATAGGTAACAAAACTATAGTAGATAATTTCGTCTAATCCGGGTTTGTTTGTTGCAAATCCGATGGCTCCGGGATTAACACTTACAATCAGTACATTGACCAATACCAAGATTACCCCAATCAGCAAATAGGCCAAAACCGATTGTAATACCAGTGAGGTATCTACCTCTTTTGAGGAAATGATTTGCACAATCATAATATAGGTGGCCAGACTGAAAACAATCAAGGAAAAAGCAAAGGCCAGATAGCTGAATATTGGGAAGTCTGCCGGATTGAATATAAAGACGAACCACTGGAATAATACGGCTAAGCCGATTAAGACGAAAAAAAGAATCTTCTTTGGGTTAATGATGGCGCTGACGGACATCAGCATTAATGTATAACTTACGGGTACCAACAGATGTCCCTTGCCGCCGGTAGTTTTGAACAGCGGAAAAACAAATACAAATAATACAATTCCGACAAGTAGTATGCTAAGATTTGATGTGTTTCGGACTCTGGAAATAAATCGTCTCATAAGTGACAAAATTAGGTAAATTATGGCTTGCAAGCAAATAATGTCAGTGAGCAAAGTATTCAATTCACTACATTTGTAAGATGTTAGTAAACGAAAAACATTATCGAACAATTTGGTTGTCGAAAGAGGACGGCCATATTTATATCATCGACCAACGGAAGTTACCTTTTCAATTTGAAATTGAGCAAATCGATTCTCCAGACCGGATGTGTGTGGCAATCAAAGATATGCATCTGCGTGGCGCAGGCCTGATTGGGGCGGCTGCCGCTTACGGTATCTATCTGGCCATGCGCGAATCGACGAGTGATGCTTACCTGGAAAAGGCTGCCAAACAATTGACGGCTACCCGTCCTACGGCGGTTAATCTTTCCTATGCCGTAAATTTGCTGCAAACGGAATTAAAAGCCTTGCCGGAGCAGGAACGATTGGTGCGGGCATTGGAACTGGCGGATCGGATTGCCGATGATGATGCGGCGCAATGCCGCCGTATCGGATTTCATGGTGCGAAAATCATTGAAGAAATTGCCGGGGCCAAGAAAGGGGGACGGGTAAATATTCTGACTCATTGCAATGCGGGTTGGTTGGCATTTGTGGATTACGGCACGGCTTTGAGTCCGGTTTACGAGGCCCATAAACGGGGCATCGACCTGCATGTGTATGTGGACGAAACCCGTCCGCGAAACCAAGGCGCGCGCCTGACAGCATGGGAACTGGCCATGCAGGGCATTCCGCATACCCTTATTGCCGATAATACCGGCGGGCATTTGATGCAACACGGAATGGTGGATTTGGTCATTACGGGAGCCGACCGTGTCAGTGCTCGAGGTGATGTGGCCAACAAAATTGGAACCTATCTGAAAGCTTTGGCCGCCAAAGATAATGAGGTGCCTTTTTATGTGGCTTTTCCGTCCACTACTTTTGATATGTCCATTAGTGACGGGCTGCGGGAAATTGAAATCGAAGAGCGCAGTGGCAGGGAAGTAACCCATATTGAGGGAATGTCGGGAGGTAAACTTGTGGAAGTGCAACTGGGCCCGGATGCGACTCCCGCATTGAACTATGGATTTGATGTAACGCCGGCCCGTTTGATTACGGCTTGGATTACGGATGAGGGAATCTTGGATTTGAAAAATATGCACTAATGGATGAAGGGTATATAAAATACCAATCCTTTTGGACACGAAAGAAGATTTCGGTCGATCCGCTGATTTTCCGGGAGCTGAATCGGCGCCGCGATTATTATTACCGGAAAAACTGGATTGGCGTAGATCCTTCGGGTATCGGTTTCGGGAATATCAGTATGCGCCTGAATGGAAACAGCTTTATTATTTCGGGTAGTGCAACCGGTGGCCTCGAAGCGTTGAATCTTAGTCATTACGCAATCGTAACGGACTATGATTTTGCCCGAAACAGATTGTCTTGTACCGGGGAAACAGAGGCCTCATCCGAAAGTCTGACTCATGCGGCCCTCTACGAAAGTGATGCCGCTATTCAATGTGTACTGCATATGCACAGCCGTGCGTTGTGGATAAAACATCGCCGGACCTTGCCGGCAACCCCTGAAGATGTTGCTTATGGTACGCCTCAAATGGCCTATGCGATTCAGGAAGCGCGGAGACAAATCAATGGCAGGGAAGGGGTTATATTGATGGCGGGCCATGAGGACGGGATAATTGCTTTTGGCGAAAGTTTCCATAAAATAGAGGCCGTAATGGCAGAGCTTTGTTAAAAAATAATCTACTTTTGTTATTCTAAAATTAAGAATGCTAGTGAAGTTTGCCAAATATCTTGTGTTGAGCTTGTTTCTGTTTATAAGTGTGCTGTCCTATGCGCAAAAAACAGATACGGTAATTCATATCAATCACAATATTCTTACGGGCGAGATAAAGAAGGTCATCGACGGTATCTTGTATTTCAAGATGGATGGTATGGGGACTATTCCGATTGAGGCGGAGAAAATACGCACTTATACGACAAGGAAGAAGCTTCAGATTCGCCTAAAAAGCGGAGAATTGCTTTTCGGAACTATTGATACGTCTTTGCAGCGTGGTTATGTAAAGGTAGGGTACGGGGTGAATAAAGAGACGGTTAGTGTGCTGGATATCGTGGAGGTCTTTCCCATCAAATCCACTTTTTGGTTGCGGGTAACGGGAAATTTTGATTTCGGGCTGGATTATAGTAAGTCAACCGATATTTTACGATCGAATACTTCCGGACGCTTGGATTACCGCAAGGAAAAAATTTATACGGCCATTTATTGGAATTCCTATTTCACCATGCAGGATGTAACCAAGGATAGTGTGCAGATAAATGAAAAGATGGATTATAATTTTGATTTCAAAGGTTTTATAAAAGGTAAATGGTTGTATGTTGGTCGTCTTGGTGTCAACTCGAACCAGGAGTTAGGTTTGAATGCGCGTATCTTTTTGGGAGCCGGTATTCAAAATGATTTAATCTATACCACCCGCAATCATTTTTATTGGCAATTTGGTGGAAACTTCAACCGAGAGTATAACGATGACGGTACCATTATAGAAAATCCTGAGGCGTTATTGTCGGCTTCCTATATAATTTATAAATATTCGCGGCCGGAAATAAGTTTGTCGGCAAATGTTTCCATGTTTCCCAATCTTACGTTTAACGGTCGTTGGCGTTTGGATACGGATTTGCAATTGAAAATAGAGCTGTTTTATAATTTCTATGTAGGATTCAAGATTTACACCAATTACGACAGTAAACCCAATGTGGCCACGGCAGCCAACAATGACTGGGGGGCGGCTT
>CAYUAN010000339.1:0-11752 GCA_964442545.1 uncultured Prolixibacteraceae bacterium
CTAAATTATCAATAAAATTCTTAATTCATCAGATTATTATTCTAAATAAAGCGCACGCTAACTTTTAACAATCTAAGTCCCACGTACTTCCAATCAAAAAATCCGCCCCTTTGCCATGGCAAAGGGCGGATTTAAAAATTAAGATACTTCCTGTTTTACAAACCCAATAGGGCAGGACCTTGCGTATAATAAATATCCTTTGGGATATGCGCATCAGCCAGGCGTTTCAAATCGGCTTTTAACTGGTCGCCCATCACACTCCATTTTTCCACATAAGCTTTGGCGGCTTCATAATCCCCGTCGCCCTGCAATTTCAGAATGTCTTGTGTCAGCGCTTTTGACGCCTCCTGCATTTTTTTGAAATTAACGCTATAGGTACCGTCTTCACCACGGGTAAAAGCTCCCTTTTCCAGAAAATAATTAAACCGAATCAGATTGGCTTTACCATGAGCGCTGGCCGCACCAAAACGAATGGAACGGAAAATACTGGCCATAAAGGTTACATAATTGTCATGCAAATCCGTTCCGGGCAGCTCATTCATCTCGCTAAGCTTGGTAATAATGTATAAGCCCAATATATCGGCCTTTCCTTCTTCCAAAATCGAGTATTGCTCTTTCAAAGCTTTGCGGCAACTTCCTTTACCGGTAATGGTTTGCTTAATGCCCATTCCGTGCGATACTTCATGAAACATGGTATTGGCGAAAAAGGCGTCAAACTTAATATGTTCCCGTTGATCGGGATCGATTAACAAATCGGCAATCGGCACCAAAATCTTATCAAATTTGGCACGCATGGCGTTTTTCAACTGCAATTTACGCGAGCCTTTTTTCAATTGCACTTTTTCATCATTGGGCAGGTTTATGGCAATAGTTTTGCTACCCGCATTGCAATCGCCGGCGTAATATACCACATCGTAGGCATTCAAATCCACATCCGAGCCGGGGACTTCCTTTTTATATTTTTCGTCCACCGGCAAATCGCGCTGCATTTGGGGAAGGAACTTTGCAAAACGTGCCAAACGCTCACTCCACTCAATATCCTTAATCAGGATAAATGATTCGTGGGCGGCTTTGTAACCAAACAGATGATCCTCATAATTTTCAATCGGGCCTACCACAAAATCGATATTCGATTTCTTCATATCCATCCACGCCATATCCGACTCGAAATAATTATCGCTGCGCAATGCTTTGGCACGAGCCGTCAGATAATTACGCAAACCTTCATCCTCGGCGAGCTCAGCGGCCTGATCTAAAATATGAGCGGCCTCCTCCACTTCAGCGGCAAAAGCCTCATGATACCAAACCACTTTCAGCTTGCCTTGTTCGTCACGGCGAATTAGTGTGTAAAGGTTTGTTTTATCGGGATCGTCCAATGCGTCAAATTCCTCTTTGGTCATATCGGCGGGATAGAAATTCGCTCCGGCCGGTTTTTCACCAAAACCCTCAATAAAGGGCTTATTATTATTCAAGCGGTCCCAGGGCCCGTAATTAATTTGTGCAAATAATTTCAATTTCGGATCCTCGATATTATTCAGCAATTCATCCCGGTCTCCATAAGCCTCTTTCCAGAATAAATCTTCCATGATATTGGCCGCCTGAAACATCAGACGCAAAATTTCTTTTTCATTATCCGATAAATGCGAAATATCCGCCGTCAGCTCCACATTTGCATATACATCGAGATTCGTTCCTGGTACGGCAACATACTTTGCCGGACTTGTGTCCGCGGCTTTTTTGTTTGACTGATCAGAAGTGTTTCCCCCACAGGAAACCAATAGGCCCAATGATAAAGTCAGGCCGAAAACCATAAATATTCTCTTCATTTTTAATCTGTTTTATTGTTTCAAAATTATATACACCAAAAGGCAAATGTAGAAAAATAGCGTGATAATCTGACAAGCAGACATAAAAAAAGGAACCTGTTTTTAAGGTTCCTGTATATTGTATCAGGGGAAATTAATCAGGAAATATTCAAATTGTAAACCACCTGAACTTCCCCTGGCTCGATATTAACTCTTGAATCAGCTCCAACCTTACGAATATTGGCAATGGCACGCTCCGCATTAATGCGTACAAAATCATCCGGATCGTTTTGATGAATATATTCCAAAGCATCCAGCGCAACTGCATCTCCCATTGAACCTAAACACAAAATTGAAGCTTTACGTATTTCCGGGCTCTCGGCATTCAAAGCATCTATTAATTTCGCTACGTCCTTATCCGAGCACCACTTCTCAATCTTCTTAATAGTAAAATATCTCATGTACGGTTATTTTTTTTCGAGAACAAATGTAACAAACAAAATCCAAAAAACCATAGGATTTTTACCTGTATTTCAGATATATGTTACATCATCCTATATTAATACCTGATATTTAGAATTATACACAATATTTCCGCACACAATAATTTAAGATTCTCTTAGGAATTATTCCTTCACTATCCCTAAATCGCATAAATCGGTTATTAGAAATATTCTCCCATGAGATTAAGAAAACAAAAAAATAGTTGCCCGGAATTTTCAGCCGGGCAATAATGCACGTTCTGTATATATGAATTATCCTATACTCCCGACTACCGATTCAACCTCTTCCAATATTTCACAAGATTTTACCAGGTCCTTCATCGCGGTATGGTCTTTATACAGCGGGCGGTCGATATCCAGAAAGTCCACATATTTGCGCACCACATCATGAGCTTTTTGCACTCCTTTTCCGAATTTATAGTCACGGAAATCCAATGCCTGCGCCGCAGCCATAAATTCGATTCCGAGAATACCGTAAGCATTATCCAGAATCTGGAAATTCTTAATGGCCGTATTCATTCCCATGGAAACAAAATCTTCCTGATCGGCGGCTGCAGGTATCGACTGAATGGCAGCAGGCGTGCTCAGTATCTTTTGTTCCACTATTTGCATATCGGCAGTGTATTGACTCAGCATCAATCCCGAAAACATTCCGGCGCCCTTGGTCAGGAATGGCGGCAAACCCACACTCAGGGCCGGATTATTCAGGCGGTTCAACCGACGCTCCGAGAGCACACAAACCATAGTAATAGCCATTCCCGCCATTTCCATGGGCACAGCTACGGGTGTTCCCTGGAAGTTTGCACCCGAAAGCGCCAAGTCTTCCTCCGGAAAGAAAATCGGATTATCCCCTACTCCATTCAGTTCAATCTCCACCTGCGAGCGCGCATAGGCCAAAGCGTCATGTGCAGCACCGATTACCTGAGGCGTGGAACGCATTGAATAGGCATCCTGTACCTTATGCTCCACACGCTCTTCTTTCAAATCGCCACCCTCCACACATTTGTTAATGGCCAGGGCCGACCGGATAGCGCCCTTAAAGCCGCGGGCCTCGTGCAATTTCGCGGTATAGGGTTTCATATTGGCTTTCAGGGCTTCCAGACTCATGGCGGCCGCGATCTCGGCTTGCTTCAGAAAGTTATTGGCGTCATACAGCCAAATGGCACTCATGGCCGTCAACACATTGGAGCCGTTTATAGTGCCCAGTCCGTCACGGGCTTTCAAGCCGGGAACAGGAATTCCGGCACGTTCCATCGCCTCTTTACCTTCTAACAATTCACCTTTATAATAGGCCTGCCCCTCGCCCATCAGCAGCAGGGCGATTTGCGACATGGGCGCCAAATCGCCCGAAGCACCCACACTACCTTTCTGGCACACATAGGGCGTAACACCTTTGTTCAACATTTCCACCAGGGTCAGGGTAATTTCGGGCCGGATGGCCGAATTACCATGCGCATGTACATTAATGCGACCCAGCATGGCCGCACGCACATATTCCAATGGCATCGGGTCGCCAATACCTGCCGAATGATTGTAAATCAAATACTTTTGAAACTGTTTTACCTGCTCGTCGTCAAGCACCACTTCGGAGAACTCGCCAATTCCGGTATTTACCCCGTACATGATTTCCCGCTTTTCAATTTTGCGTTCAATCATCGCGCGGCACACTTTAATACGTTCCAATGCTTCGGGAGCCAGCTCCACTTTTTCGTTATGGCGGGCCACACGCACCACATCTTCGATGGTCAGGCCGGCACCTTTTATTATATAGGTCATCGTTTTATTTTTGGTTTTGTAAAAATGCTATTGTCTCTTTTATTCCGTCCTTGTATGAAACGGGGCGATAATCAAAATACTTATTAAACTTCGTTGAATCGAAATAAAAATCCCGTTCGAATTGATAAGCCATCTCCGGTAATTCCTTCACTGTTTTATTAACCAAACCCACCATCTTAACTATCCACATTTTCAACACATCAAATTTAGTTTCTTTTGCCAATTCACGTGCTGCCATTTCGATAAATTCTTTCCCCGTCGGAGCGGGATTATATGTGGGCAAGTGCCAGGTCTGTCCGAAGCAGTCTTCGCATTCCGACAGCATCCGTATGCCTTTGGCAATATCCGGTATATACGTAAACGAATGGGTTGCTTCGGCATTAAACAACCATTGCGGCTTTTTATTTTGCAACAATTTGTCAAATACCATCAACCATGGCATACTCGTTTTCTCCCCATAAGGCCCGTAAATATCCGAAGCACGTGCGATAATCGCCTGTATCCTTCCCGCATTCATCGCATCCTCCAGCATTCGGGTAAGCTTAAACCTTACATTACCTTTCACGGAGCAAGGATTGTAAGGCGTATCCTCCGTCATTTTCCCTTGCACATTGCCATACATATACACATTGTCGAAAAAAATCAGCTTTACCTCCTGCTTTTTACAGGCTTCTATACAATTTTTCATGAGTACCGGCCATTGCTCCGCCCAAACTTTACGATCATAGGGCAAGCCGACACACAAATGTGCGATATCGACTCCCTCAAGTGCCTTTTCACAATCAACCGCATTAGTCAAATCTCCTTTCAGCACCTCAGTTCCATCTTTAGAATAACCTCTTCGGGATACTAGACGTACCGTTTGTCCGTTTTCCAATAATTCTGCCGTCAAGGCGTTACCGACAGCTCCTCCGGCTCCAAGTATTACATGTTTCATGCTTATCAATATTATCAAACAGCTGCTTTTTGGCTTCCACAAATCTAAAGAAAAAGCCAATCCAACAGAATATCCTTAATAAATTGTTGAAAGCCCATGCCGCAAAAACTTGCCAAATATTTTTTTTATAGTACTTTTACCGCTGTAATTTAGGGAAGGAATTGCTGTATCATTATCGTATATTATTGTATCAGAAAAGGGTACAGCCATTTTTTTAAGAAATGTAAAAACAAATTTTATGATTAAAAAAATTCTTGTTGCAAATCGTGGTGAGATTGCGATTCGCGTGATGCGTGCCTGTAAAGAAATGGGCATTAAAACGGTGGCGGTTTTTTCGGAAGCCGACCGTACCGCGATGCACGTGCGCTATGCCGATGAAACTTATTTTATCGGGCCTTCACCCTCCAGCGAAAGTTATTTGGTTATCGACAAGATAATCGACGCGGCAAAACAATCGGGCGCGGATGCCATTCATCCCGGATACGGTTTTTTGTCGGAAAATGCTGAATTTTCAGACCGGTGCAAATCCGAAGGCATCACCTTTATCGGGCCTACTTCCGATGTTATCGCCGTAATGGGTGATAAAATCTCGGCCCGTAAAAAGATGATTAATGCCGGAGTGCATGTGGTACCCGGAACCAAGGAAGACATCACCAGTGATGAAGATGCCTTGCGCATAGTGAAAGAAGTGGGACTTCCGGTAATGATTAAGGCTTCTGCCGGAGGCGGTGGAAAAGGTATGCGTCTGGTACGTACCGAGGAAGAAATCATTCCCGGTGTTCGTGCCGCCAAATCAGAGGCCATGGCCGGTTTTGGCGACGATACCGTTTATGTGGAGAAATTTGTAGAAAACCCGCATCATATCGAGTTTCAGGTATTGGGCGACAGTCACGGTAATGTAATTCATTTGTTTGAGCGCGAGTGTTCCGTGCAACGTCGCCATCAGAAAGTGGTGGAGGAAACGCCATCTCCGTTGATGACACCCGAACTGCGTGCTAAAATGGGCGAGCAAGCCGTTTTAGCAGCAAAAGCCGTAAATTATGTAGGCGCCGGAACCGTAGAATTTTTGGTAGATGACGACCTGAACTACTATTTTCTGGAAATGAATACCCGATTGCAGGTAGAGCACCCCATTACCGAGGAGGTAACCGGCGTGGACCTGGTAAAGGAACAAATTCGCGTAGCGGCAGGTTTACCCCTGAGCTATAAACAAGAAGATTTAGGACAGCGCGGACATGCCATCGAAGTGCGTATTTACGCTGAAGATCCCGATAATAACTTTATGCCCAGCCCGGGTGAAATCAAGTATTTGTCGGAGCCTCTCGGACTGGGAATTCGCCACGACGGCTATGTGTACAGCGGATATAAAATCCCGATGGATTACGACCCCATGATTTCAAAAATGATTGTTTGGGATAATAATCGCGCGGATGCCATCAAGCGGATGCGCCGTGCCTTGAGCCAATATAAACTGACGGGTATTAAAACCAACGTCCGTTTCCTCGACCGTATTATGGCTTGTCCTCCATTTGTGGAAGGAAAATACAATACGCAGTTTATCGAGCAAAACGAAGATTTTCTGATGGATCACGAAAGCCCGAGTCAATTGGAGGAAGATATCATTATCGCGACAGCATTCTTGCATCATCATGCTTCATTGGGTGAAATTAACGAGAAAACCGGCGAGGCGGTCACTGCAAAGAAAGCGGTAAGCGCCTGGAAGACTTTTGGTAAAGGCAGAGCCGTTGGCCGTTTATAAACTTAAAACGATTAAATTATGAAAGTAGATATAAAGATTGGAGATCGCACGGCAGAAGTTGAACTGCTTGATCGACGAGATAATTATGCATTCGTTTCCGTGGACGGAAAAGTTTATAAACTGGATGCGATGCAACTGGAAAAAGGAGTGTACTCCGTTCTGGACGACCACAAATCCTATAATCTGGAAATTGTGGAGGGCGAAAAGCCAAAGTCCTATACGGTTACGCACGGATATCATCATTTCGATGTAAACATCATTGATGCCGAGGCCAAATATCAAAACGCCCGCGGTAAAGGTACCGGAACAGAGGATGACAATGCCATTTCATCTCCGATGCCGGGCAAGGTGGTGAAGATTCTGGTAAAAGAAGGCGACGAAGTACCTTCGGGAACCACCGTGGTTATCGTATCGGCCATGAAGATGGAAAGCGAATACAAAGTGAAGCAGGACCGTAAGATTGTGGAGGTTTGTGTAAGCGAAGGCGATAATGTGGATGGCGGCCAACCATTAGTAATTGTTGAATAAAAAAATTAAAGTATAGAATTATGTTGACAAACAGAGATAAATACAAGCAATTTGAAGAGCTGAGCAAAAAAGCCGAAATGGGTGGCGGTGAAGCTCGTATTGAGAAACAACATGCGGCAGGCCGCCTGACGGCCCGTGAGCGGATTGACCTTTTGCTCGATCCGGGCACTTTTGTGGAGTTCGACAAATTTGTGGTACACCGCACCACGAACTTCGGTATGGATAAAAACAAAATTATGGGCGACGGCGTGGTTTCCGGTTATGGAAAAATAGACGGACGCCTGGTATATGTTTACGCTCAAGACTTTACCGTACTGGGGGGCTCATTGAGCCGTACCAATGCCGATAAAATCATCAAAGTAACCAAACTGGCCATGAAAAACGGCGCGCCGATTATCGGATTGAACGATTCGGGCGGAGCACGTATTCAGGAAGGTGTTCAAAGTTTGGCCGGTTATGCCGATATCTTTTGGCTGAACACCAAAGCATCGGGCGTAATTCCACAAATTTCCGCCATTCTGGGCCCATGTGCCGGCGGCGCGGTTTATTCTCCTGCTTTGACCGACTTTATCTTTATGGTAAAAGATACCAGCTATATGTTTGTTACCGGGCCGGATGTGGTAAAATCGGTAACCAACGAGGAAGTAACCAAGAAAGAACTGGGTGGTGCCGTTACCCACAATACAAAGAGTGGTGTGGCGCATTTTATGAATGAAAATGACGAGGAAAGCATCATGGCGATTCGCGAGTTGATGTCCTTCCTGCCCTCGAACAATATGGATGACCCGCCGCGTGTACCCAATAACGACCCCATTGACCGGGCTGACGAAAAACTGATGGATCTGATTCCGGACGACCCGAACAAACCTTATGATATTAAGGTGTTGATTGAATCGGTGGTGGATAATAATTACTTCTACGAAGTTCAGGAGCATTTCGCCCCGAATATTGTAGTGGGCTTTGGCCGCATGGACGGACGCACCGTAGGTTTCGTAGCCAACCAACCGGCTTTCTTCGCCGGAGTGCTGGATATCGATTCTTCTATCAAAGGCGCGCGTTTCGTACGTTTCTGCGATGCCTTTAATATTCCTCTGGTGGTATTCGAAGATGTGCCGGGATTCTTGCCGGGCACGCAGCAGGAATACGGTGGAATTATTAAGCACGGAGCCAAATTGCTCTATGCATTCTCCGAGGCCACAGTACCGAAAATCACCCTGATTACCCGTAAAGCTTATGGCGGAGCATACTGCGTGATGAACTCCAAACAAATCGGGGCCGATGTAAACTTCGCTTACCCGAGTGCCGAGATTGCCGTTATGGGAGCCGAAGGAGCCGTAAACATTTTGTACCGCAAGCTGGAAGGCGAAGAGCTGGCCAAAACCGTGGACGAGTATAAAGAAATGTTTGCCAACCCGTACCGTGCCGCAGAGCTGGGTTATATCGACGAAATTATTCTTCCGAAGAATACCCGTTTCCGCCTGATTCAGGCCCTGGAGATGACGGAGAATAAGAGCGAGCAAAATCCGCCGAAGAAGCATGGAAATATTCCGTTGTAAAATCGGCTTATAATACTGCGAAAGAGCTTCATACTTTATGGAGCTCTTTTTTTATGGCGCACACCGAAAATAAAATTACTTTTATGCTTGAAAACAAAGCGGAAATTCAATGGTAATTGTAAGTGGCGGAACGGGAATGCTCGGGGCGCATCTTTTATTCGACCTGGCCCAAAAGAAAGATAAAATAAAGGCCCTGAAGCGGCCGTCAAGTAATTTGGACTTGGTACGAAAAGTATTCTCATATTATACTTCCGGGGCGGACACGCTGCTGCAGAAGATTGAATGGGTCGAAGGCGATATCCTGGATTTTTTCCTGATGGATGAAATCATCGGCGAAGGAGATGAGGTGTATCACGCGGCGGCTTTCGTAAGTTTTAATCCCGAAGACCATGAGCTGATTCGTCAAATCAATGTGGAAGGCACGCGAAATATCGTCCAGGCCTGCATTGATAATAAAGCCCGCAAGCTGGTTTATGTGAGTTCGATTGCCGCCCTGGGCCGCGGGCAAAACGGCAAAGCAACCACCGAAGAAGATTATCGCGACACAACCTATAAAAGTTCGGTTTATTCGCAATCGAAGTTTGATGCCGAGCAGGAGGTATGGCGCGGCATAGCCGAAGGACTAAATGCCGTTATCGTGAATCCTTCGGTGATTATCGGGCCGGGCGACTGGAATAAAGGCAGCGCGCAACTGATTCAAACCGTTTGGAAAGGACTGAAATTTTACACCCGCGGTACCAACGGCTATGTGGATGTGCGCGATGTCAGCAAGGCGATGATTCAGCTGATGGACAGCGATATCAAAGGAGAGCGTTTTGTGCTTTCGGCCGGAAACCTCAGCTATAAAGAGCTGTTCGACCACATTGCCGATAAACTGCAGGTAAAAGCCCCGCCCTATTTTGCCGGCCCGTTGATTAGCGCTATTGCCTGGCGCGTGCTCAAAGCGGGGAGTCTGTTTACAGGCAAACGCCCATTAATTACCAAGGAAACCGCGCATAATGCCAATAGTTTTTACACCTATTCGTCCCAAAAAATTATCGATCGTTTGGGTTTCGAATTTATTCCACCGGAGCAGTCCGTCGCGGATACTTGCGCATTATTTTTGAAAGAAAATAAAAGCTAAAATATTTGCCCTTATTTGCTTAATTTAGCCATTAGGGATAATGAAAAAGCCACGATTATGAGCATGAAGATACTGATCACAAAAAAATCCGGAGAAAAGGTTCCTTTTGACGAGTCGAAATTAATCAACTCGCTCAAGCGCTCCGGGGCCAGCGACGCCGATGTGGAGCGGGTATTGGAAAAGCTCGAAGGCCAGTTGGTGGACGGGATGTCCACCCATAAAATTTACCAAAAGGCGTACGATATACTGAAAGTGCAATCGCATAAAGTGGCCGGCCGTTATAAGCTGAAAAAGGCCATTATGGAGCTGGGGCCGACGGGTTATCCTTTCGAAAAGTTTGTGGGCAAACTGATTGAGTTTATGAATTACGAAACCGAGGTCGGGGTGATCGTGCAAGGAAAATGTGTTTCGCATGAGGTGGATGTGGTGGCTGAAAGTGAAAATAAGCACATCATTGTGGAATGCAAATACCATCGTGAGGGCAACCGCAAAAGCGATGTAAAAGTAGCGATGTATATCCGCTCGCGCTTTAATGATATCGAGCAGGCCTGGAAAGAGGAAGGTAAGCTGGACGGCAAAGAACTGGAGGGCTGGCTGGTAACCAACACCCGTTTTACCGAGGATGCCCTGGATTACGGTAAATGCGCGGGGCTGAAACTTATTTCCTGGGATTTTCCCGAGGTGGGCAGCTTGCGCCAACGTATCGACCATGCCGGATTGCATCCCATTACCAGTTTGCGCAGCATGTCGAAAAAAGAGAAGCAGTTTGTGCTGGACGAAGGCCTTGTGTTATGCCGTGAACTGAATGAAGATATCCTGGCCAAATATGGTATGCGCAACAGCAAAATAAAGCGCGTAATGGAGGAGGCAAAGAACTTGATTTCCGACGAATAATGGTAAAAGCGAAGAAACATCTCGGGCAACATTTTTTGAAGGACCTGAATATCGCCCGCAAGATTGCGGAAAGTATTTCGGGGAATACCGACTATATATTGGAAATAGGCCCGGGTACCGGCGTACTGACAAAATTCCTGAAAGAAAAATTTGACGAAAAGCTCTTTGTAGCTGAGGTGGACCGGGAATCTGTGGACTATTTGGTACAGCAAAACATCCTGGCGGAAGAACGTATTTTGGGCGATTTCCTAAAACTGGATTTAGCGACACTATTTCCCGGGAAGGTCTGCATCATCGGGAATTTCCCGTATAATATTTCCAGTCAGATTGTATTTAAGGCCATCGACAACCGGGCGCAGGTTGTCGAGTTTGCGGGCATGTTTCAAAAGGAAGTGGCCGAACGCATCGGCGCGCCTCCGGGCAATAAGCAATACGGCATTTTAAGTGTACTGACGCAAGCCTATTTCGAGGTGGAATATCTTTTTACGGTGAGCGAGCAGGTGTTTGTGCCGCCGCCAAAAGTTAAATCGGGCGTTATCAGGATGAAACGCAAGGAAAAATTTCATTTGGATTGCGATGAACAATTGTTTAAGACCATTGTCAAAACCTCGTTCAATACCCGGCGGAAGATGCTGCGCAAAAGTCTGAAATCATTATTTGACAAGCCCGATATTCTGAGCCGGGATATTTTCCTGAAACGCCCCGAGCAACTTAGTGTGGAGGATTTTGTGCAAATAACAAATCTGCTTGCTTAGGTTTCTAATTCTAACGCCAAACATCACACCATAAAAATTTAGTACCTTGCTCCCGTATTATCAAAATCAGCAATCAAACAATATCAATATGAAAAAGATACTACCCCTTTTAGTCG
>CAYUAN010000340.1:0-7857 GCA_964442545.1 uncultured Prolixibacteraceae bacterium
GTTCCGTTAATCAGGTAGTAATCCCCTTTGTCCTCGGCAGTGGTGTGTTGATGCGTAGCATCCGAACCCGCTTCCGGCTCCGACAGCAGGAAAGCTCCAATCTGACGGCCATCGGTCAAGGGGCGCAGGTATTTATCCTTCTGGAAATCCGTTCCGTACTTCTCAATTCCCCAGTTTACCAGCGAATTGTTCACGGACATTATCACGGCTACCGAAGCATCCACCTTGGCAATTTCTTCCATAGCCAAAACATAGGAAACGGTATCCATTCCACCGCCGCCATACTCGGGGTCGGCCATCATACCCAGAAAACCCAATTCACCCAGAGCTTTTACGTGCTCCGTCGGGAAAATCGCTTTTTCGTCGCGTTCTAAAACATCTTTTATCAATTCGCGCTGGGCATAATCACGTGCCGCCTGGCGAATCATTTCTTGTTCTTCTGTGAATTTAAAATCCATATTGTTGTTGTTTTATGTGGTTTTATATTTTGTGTTTGCCGGCAGTTTACCAGCTTTTGATTTGTTCCAGTCTGTTTTTGTATTCCGCAATTAATTCCTCCACTATCACTCCGGCCGGCTTAATTTCCTTTATCAAAGATGACACCTGGCCGATTTCCAGTTCGCCCTCGTCCAGATCGCCCTCGAACATACCGAGGCGCGCACGTCCTTTGCCCAAAGCGGCACTCAATTCTTCCACCGTGGCTCCGGCATTTTGCATTTGCGTAATGCGCTCAGAAAAAGCATTATCCAAAAGGCGCACCGAAACCAATTGCTTCAGTTGCAATTTGGTACTGCCCTCTTTCGCCTCCAAAACTTTTTGCTTGAAGGCGGGATGTGCCGAAGATTCCTCACTGGCCACAAAGCGGCTTCCGATTTGCACGCCGTCGGCACCCAGCACCATAGCGGCCAAGATAGCCGCGCCCGTTCCGATACCTCCTGCCGCAATCAGCGGAACCTCCAGCTCAGCGGCAATTTGCGGAATCAAAACCATCGTTGTGGTTTCTTCCCTGCCGTTATGGCCGCCGGCCTCAAAACCCTCGG
Organism: uncultured Prolixibacteraceae bacterium; assembly: GCA_964442545.1. Classification (GTDB taxonomy): domain Bacteria; phylum Bacteroidota; class Bacteroidia; order Bacteroidales; family UBA1556; genus UBA6267. The sequence goes on from CAYUAN010000340.1 coordinate 1,041, forward strand.
CGACTACGGCATCTACCCCGGCCTCCTGCGATTTAAGGGCAAATTTCAGGTTCGCCGTTACGTGGGCGACTTTCACACCTTGCTCTTTCAGGTAAGCCGTATATTTTTTCGGATTTCCGGCGGAGGTAAACACCACCGGCACCTGTTCCTCAATTACTATTTTCACCTGCTCTTCCGAATAGGGATACAGCAGCGGGATATTCACCCCAAAGGGTTTATCCGTAGCGGTTTTGCATTTGCGAATATGCTCACGAAAAACATCGGGTTTCATCGAACCGCCACCAATCAAACCCAATCCTCCGGCATTGGAAACAGCCGCGGCCAATTCCCAGCCGCTGCACCAAATCATCCCGCCCTGAATGATGGGATATTTTATTCCGAAGAGTTTCGTTATGCGGTTTTTCTCAAACATAGTTTATAAAAAGAAAGCCGCCAATGCTCCCCTTGAGCAATGGCGGCTGTAGTTTTAAATAGAATCAATAATCGCGTTCAAACTAGCGCTCGGGCGCATAGCCTTGGAAGCCAGATTATCGTCGGGCATATAATATCCGCCGATATCTGTCGCTTTGCCTTCAGCAGCGGCAATCTCCGCAAGAATTTTCGCCTCATTATCCTTCAATTGCTTGGCCACGGCCGTAAAGGTCGCTTTCAAATCGGCATCCTCGTCCTGATTGGCCAGAGCCTCCGCCCAATACTGAGCGAGATACATATGGCTTCCGCGGTTGTCAATCTCACCGGCCTTACGCGATGGCCCGCGTTTGTTATCCAGATGCTTGGCCACGGCCTGATCCAGCGTTTTCGACAAAATCATCGCACGCGGATTATCATACTTATTGGCCAGATGTTCCAAGGAAACGGTCAGGGCTAAAAATTCGCCCAAAGAATCCCAGCGTAGATGGCCTTCTTCCACAAACTGCTGTACGTGCTTCGGAGCCGAACCTCCGGCACCGGTCTCGAAGAGTCCGCCACCCTCCAAAAGAGGAACGATGGAAAGCATTTTCGAGCTGGACCCTAACTCCAGTATCGGGAAGAGGTCGGTCAGGTAGTCACGCAATACGTTTCCGGTAACCGAAATGGTATCTTTTCCGGCACGCACGCGGGGCAAGGTAAATCTCATTGCCTCTACCGGCGACATAATATGAATCTCCAGTCCTTCGGTATCGTGGTCTTTCAAATAGGTTTCCACCTTTTTAATCAGCTCGGCATCATGGGCGCGATCTTTATCCAGCCAGAAAACGGCAGGATTACCCGTAGCACGGGCACGGCTCACAGCCAAACGCACCCAGTCTTTTATCGGAATGTCTTTTACCTGGCATGAGCGGTAAATATCACCGGCCTCCACTTCGTGCTCCATCACCACATCGCCGGCCGCATTTACAATGCGTACCGTACCCGCTTTGTCAAGGATAAAAGTTTTATCATGCGAACCGTATTCCTCCGCTTTTTGCGCCATCAGTCCCACGTTGGATACATTACCCATAGTGGCGGGGTCGTAAGCGCCATTCGCTTTACAATCCACAATCATTTCCTGATAGAAACGGGCATAAGAACGGTCCGGAATCATCGCTTTGGTGTCTTGCAGTTTGCCTTGAGCATTCCACATTTTTCCGCTATCGCGAATTACCACCGGCATGGAAGCATCAATGATAATATCGTTTCCGGCGTGCAGGTTGGTGATTCCTTTATCGGAATTAACCATTGCCAAAGCCGGCGCGTTTTCGTAAACGGCATCGATATCGGCCTCTATTTCCTTGCGCTTGTCTTCGGGCAGGGTGGCGAGTTTTTTATACAAATCGCCTAATCCCAAATTGGGGTTCACACCCAACTGCTCAAAAGTGGCCGCATGTTTTTCGAAAACATCCTTAAAGAAAACCGAAACGAAATATCCGAAGATTACCGGATCGGAAACCTTCATCATTGTGGCTTTCAGATGAACGGAAAACAAGATGCCTTCCTTTTTGGCCTCTTCAATATTTTTAGCGATATATTCGCGTAATGCGCGGGCACTCAAAAAGGTTCCGTCTAAAACCTCACCTTCCAAAAGAGCTAAATCTTCTTTCAGCACTTTTACATTTCCGTCGGCATCTACAAACTCGTAGCGAACGCTGTCCGCTTTCTCGAAGGTTACCGATTGCTCATTTCCGTAAAAATCACCTTCGTCCATATGGGCAACGTGCGCCTTGGAATCAGCCGACCAGGGGCCTAATTTTTTCGGATTCTTTTGTGCAAATGCTTTTACGGAAGGCGCCACACGGCGGTCGGAATTACCCTCACGCAATACCGGATTTACCGCACTACCCAGACATTTCGCATAGCGGGCATTAATTTCTTTTTCCTCCTCGGTTTGCGGCTCTTCGGGATAATCGGGCAATTTATATCCCTTATCCTGCAACTCTTTGATAGCAGCTTTCAACTGCGGAATCGAAGCACTGATATTCGGTAATTTGATGATGTTTGCCTCCGGCTTTTTCACCAAAGTGCCCAGATAAGCCAACTCATCATCAATGCGTTGCTCATCGGTCAGGTATTCGGGAAACTGCGAGAGAATACGTCCCGAGAGGGAGATGTCGCGGGTTTCCACTTCCACACCGGCAGCTTTTGTAAAGGCGTTTACAATCGGCAACAGCGAATAGGTCGCCAGTGCCGGAGCTTCGTCGGTTTTTGTCCAAATTATTTTCTTACTCATATATTTGTTTTGCTTAAAAAATAAAGATGAAAAAGCCCGGCTGCAAGCCGCGCTTTTTCACGTAATCATGTTTAACTTAATTGTTCTTTCGAATCAGGTTCAGGGCCGAACCGGCTTTGAACCACTCGATTTGATTTTTGTTGAAGGTATGATTTACCGTTATTTCCTCGGTCGTTCCATCGGCGTGGTGCAATACCGCCGTCAATGGTTTGCCCGGGGCAAATTCGGTCAGGCCGATAATATCAATCCGGTCATCCTCCTGTATTTTATCATAGTCGGCAGGATCGGCAAATGTTAAGGCCAATACTCCCTGCTTCTTCAAATTGGTTTCGTGAATACGGGCAAACGAACGTACCAAAACGGCTTTCACACCCAGATTACGCGGCTCCATTGCGGCATGCTCACGCGATGATCCTTCGCCATAGTTTTCGTCTCCCACCACAATCGATCCGTTACCGTTTTCTTTATAATAACGGGCGGCATCGGGTACCGGCATATATTCTCCGGTAATTTGGTTTTTCACCTTATTGGCCTCATCATTGAAATAATTGATGGCGCCAATCAACATATTATTGGAAATATTGTCGAGATGGCCGCGATATTTCAACCAGGGACCTGCCATAGAAATATGGTCGGTAGTACATTTTCCTTTGGCTTTAATCAGCAGATTCAAATCAAAGAAATCCTTACCATCCCACTCCGGGAAGGGCTTCAGCAACTGCAGACGGTCTGAAGTAGGCGAAACTTTCACCTCAACACTGCTGCCGTCTTCTGCCGGAGCCTGATAGCCGGGATCGTCCACGGAGAAACCTTTGGGCGGCAATTCAAAACCTTGCGGCACGTCCAGTTTCACTTCTTCACCTTTATCATTGGTCAGGGTGTCGGTTTCCGGATTGAAATCCAAAGTACCGGAAATAGCCAAAGCGGTTACCATCTCGGGCGAAGCCACAAAGGCATGGGTATTCGGGTTTCCGTCGGCACGCTTGGTAAAGTTACGGTTGAAAGAATGTACAATCGTATTTTTAGGATTACCTTCAATATCATCACGCTTCCACTGTCCGATGCACGGGCCGCAGGCGTTGGTAAAGATGGTCGCGCCCAATTGCTTGAAGATGTCCAACAGTCCGTCGCGCTCGGCGGTATAACGTACCTGCTCCGAACCCGGATTGATCCCCAGGCCGGCTTTCACCTTTAATCCCTTGTCGATGGCCTGCTTGGCAATGGAAGCGGCACGTGACAAATCTTCGTATGATGAGTTGGTACAAGAACCAATCAGGCCCCATTCCACTTTCAATGGCCAGTCGTTTTCACGGGCAACCTCACCCATTTTATCCACCGGAGTATCGCGATCGGGCGTGAATGGTCCGTTCAGATGCGGTTTCAACTCGTCCAGATTGATTTCAATTACCTGATCGTAATATTTCTCCGGATTAGCATAAACTTCATCGTCGGCACGCAGGTGATGCGCTACTTTATCGGCCTCTTCCACAACCTCGGCACGGTTGGTGGCTTTCAGATAAGCGGCCATGCGCTCATCGTAGGCAAATACCGAGTTGGTCGCGCCAATCTCGGCTCCCATATTACAAATGGTCGCTTTACCGGTTGCTGAAATAGACTGGGCACCTTCGCCAAAATATTCCACAATAGCTCCGGTACCTCCTTTTACGGTAAGGATTCCGGCAACCTTCAGGATTACATCCTTAGGAGCCGTCCAAGTGCTTAATTTACCGGTCAGCTTGATACCAATCAGTTTGGGGAATTTCAATTCCCACGGCATTCCGGCCATCACATCCACAGCATCGGCACCACCAACACCAACGGCTACCATACCCAATCCGCCGGCATTTACCGTATGCGAATCGGTACCAATCATCAATCCGCCCGGGAAGGCATAATTCTCCAGCACTACCTGATGAATAATTCCCGCACCCGGCTTCCAGAAACCGATTCCGTATTTGTTGGAAACAGATTCCAGAAAATCGTAAACCTCCTTATTGGTAATAATGGCCTCCGACAAATCCTGCTCGGCACCTTTATAGGCCTGAATCAGGTGGTCGCAATGTACCGATGAAGGCACGGCCACCTTGTTTCTTCCGGCATTCATAAACTGCAGCAGCGCCATCTGTGCCGTTGCATCCTGCATGGCCACACGATCCACTTTGAAGTTTACATAAGATTTACCTCTTTCGAAAACGGTATCTTCATTTTCGTAAAGGTGTGAGTATAAGATTTTCTCGGCCAAGGTCATCGGACGGCCCAGTCGTTCTCTTGTTTTGTCAATGGTGTCGTTCATTTTTTGATAAACCGAACGCACCAGATTCATATCTACTAGCATATTTTGTTATTTGGTTTTTTTATTAATACTAGGCGATTCGTGAATCGCCTCTTGTTATCCGCGTTTGTAGATGATGGCCGAAATGGTTACATCATCACCACCCATATTGATGGTCATACCATAAGGACGCTCGTCAGTCATCTTAATCTGAGCATCGCCGGCCTTACCGGTCAGCTGTTGCCAGATGGTTACCGCCTGGTGTACACCTGTGGCTCCCGTCGGGTGTCCCCATCCGATTAATCCACCTGTGGTATTGGTCGGGAATTTGCCGTCGCGGGCGGTGTGTCCTTCGTAAACGAATTGCGCACCTTTACCTTTTTCAGCCAGGCCAAGGGCTTCCATCGTCAGGATACCGGCAATGGTAAAGCAATCGTGTACTTCCAAAGTGCCTAAATCCTGAGCCGTGATTCCGGCCTCATCCAGTGCTTTTTGCACGGCATATTTGATGGCTTCCAATTCGGTCGGGTCGGTCGGGTCTTTGGTAATATCGCGTACCGCCTGAACAAAACTTACTACCTCAACGGCTTCGGACTTGTCCACTCCGATTTTCTTCAATCCTTCTTCCGACAATACGGCTATTCCGCTGGCGCCGTCCGACACCTTGGAGCAATCCAAAACATTCAGATTATCCACAAAGAATTTACCGTTAGGTTCCATCTTCAGGCAAGTCTCGTACGGATTCGGATTGGTATTATGATATTCCTGAGCGGTCGGGTCCAAACGGGCATTCTCAATGGCGTTGGCATACCAACGGCTCATTCCCTTACGGGCATATTCTTTTCCGTATTTCTCGAAATAAGCTCCGGCGCGGTCGCTAAACTGTCCCGGGAAGAAATAGGCGTGTCCTTCCTTACGTTTTTTATACCATCCGGCACCGGCCAGAATATCGGCTCCGTAAATAGCTTTTACGGTATTTTGCACTTCCACACCCAGCGAAAGCGTCACATCGGAACCCGCCAGGATATTGCGAATGGCGGTTTGCAAAGACAAACCTCCGGAACCGCAAGCACCCTCAACACTGGTACCGTATTTCATACTCAGTCCTTCGTCAATCATCGGTAAGAAACCCGGCAGGTTGGCCTGCTTATTGAAACGGGCGGCCATAAAGTTTCCGATTACACCGTCGTCCACATTTTGTGCTCCGCCAATTTGTTTCAAAACACCTTGACCGGCCTCTTTAATGTAATGCTCAATACCCGGACGCTCTTTTTTGGGATTAAATTCTTTGCGCCCTGTTCCCAAAGATATGGTGTTGTAGCCACCATACATATATACTTTTTTATGCGGTATCATATCTTCTAAATTTTAATGTTCTACTTCAAATAATTATTAATCGGGCCATAGGCGTGATAGAAACCGGTCAGCATTACGGTGTTCACGTCTTCCTCGCTATTGGCCACATGGCTGTCCACCAATAAATGTCCGATTTCGTTGGAACGCTTGTTATAAGCTTTGGCCAATTGCGCACCCAGGGTATCCATCGTTGCCATTTCTGCAAAAATTTCATCCAGCATTTCGGTCTTCTTCTTACTGAAGTTCACCGCTTTCCAGGGCTTCAATGATTTCGGCGCCTCGCCTAATTTGGCATCCACCTCAGCGGCAAAGCTGTCAATAGGCACATACTCTTGTTTGTCCAAATCCCAAATTGCCACCGGACGGCCTTTTTCGTATTTCAGGAAACCGTCTTTCTGTGCTCCCGACGAATACTGTCCACCCAATACGCCTTGCTCAATCATTTTGTCCAAAACAGGACTGTGCAAATCTTCGTTTTCAAGATAAGGATTCATTACGCTCAT
>CAYUAN010000341.1:0-2554 GCA_964442545.1 uncultured Prolixibacteraceae bacterium
ATTCTTCCTTTGCCATAATTTTTTAAAAAAAGTTGTTTATATCATAATCTATTTCCAAGCCTAAAACACGTTTCAATGCTTTAGGATAATTCACATTTTCATATTTATTTGTATCGATATCGAGCATCTTCATTGCCTGGAAAACCAATTCCGGATTTTCCGATTCAATGGCCATGGTACGCAGGAGTGCGCCGTTAACCAGCACATCGGCATATTCGCAAATACAGTTGTTAAAGTCGTATGCGTGACGTTCTTTTTCCGTCAATGCAACTTTGATATCGGGATCTACAAGAATAAGTTCCTGCATAAATTCTTTCAGGGTATATCGCTCACGGTCGAATGCCGGAGCTTCCACGCCAAGAGCGGGGAAAATTTCGTTTTTAATCTTTTCTTTGGGCAATGGGAAGGTCCCCACTTCGGTAGGATTCCATTGTTCCAATCCGTTTTCCTGGTCCACAAGTGTTTTGATGTCAAGCAGTTTGTTACGAATCTTGATGTTATTCTCCGTAATTCCCGCAGTCATTAAATAAATCTCGGAAATATGGCGTATCTGGCCGGGACGGCCTTGTGCAACCAGCTTGTCAATTAATGCGTCAATATCGTGTACACCAAACACACGAAATTCGTAACGTGGAATATTATGGGTCATAGTTTACTGATTTTATAAGTATATAGTTTGTGTTCAGAATCACTCACAATATACAATCTCTGTGTTTGTCTGTTTAAAACAATTCCCTCGGCCTTAGGGAAATTCAAATCGAAGCTTTGTAATACGTTTCCATCTTTTGTACAATGGAATACTTTTCGCGATTGGTCGCTAACAATCCACAAACTCTCATCTGTTTTGTCGTAATAAATACCGGAATAATCACTTGCAAACTTCAATTCTTTTTTACTTAAAATTCCTCCGGATACCGTCCATTTAATCAGCAATCCGGGTTCTGCTTCGTTCAGAATGTAAAATACATGGCCTAAAGCATCATAAGTAATTCCTTCGAGTCCTTTTTTAGAACTTGTCCGGTTAATATCGATTTTATATTCCGCTAATTTGTTGCCTGACGAATCCAATTTAATAATTTTTGATTCCGCTTCTTCGGCTATCCAGTAGATTAGATTTTCGGGATCAGTAGTAATGCCTTCGGTATCATCTCCCAGATATTTTAAAGTACCGATGGTTTTACCCTTGGTGTTAATGATAAAGGCCCGGTTTGTATGGTCATCCACTACAACGAGATCCAAAGAGTTCAATGCATTGGATAAACCGGATGGTTCTGCAATATCAAGATTATAAGCATCCAAAAATTCCAAAGAAAACTTGTCTCCGCCTTGTATATCGATATTATCGGATGCAGGTGGCACTACATCTTTATTGCAGCCGGAAATGCCGGCAACAAAAAGGAGAAGTATCATATATGGAATTGTTTTGCTCATTGATATGCACTATTATTATTGGGTGGCAAATACTTTTGCCACCCAATAATAAAAATGATTGTTATTGATTTTTCTTACCCGGAGTAGGTACGTCAAATACTACCCAATCTTTATCACCGTCAGTTTTACGGCCAAGAGATTTTCCTTTGGCTAATCCGTCAGCGCCCAGCGGGCCGCCTTCAGAAAAGTCTTCGGAAACATCTACTAGTTTTCCGTTGGCATCCCAAATGGCAATGGCCACGTCTTTACTGTTTTTCAAGCCTGAGGGGATAAACAAGGTGTCGTTATGAATACCTTCCATATCATCGCCGTTTGCGTCAGCGGCACCCCAAACCAAAATCAAGTATCCTTTGGCCGGAATAGTGGTTGCTTTAGAGCTTCCTGAAGGAATTTCATAACGTTTTCCAACATCTGTTTTTTCACCGTCATCGCCAATAAAATAACCGGCAATGCTGATGTCCTTGTCACCCGGATTGTACAGTTCACACCAGTCGGCTTCGTCACCTTGTGCGTCAATGTACACCAGACCAAGTGTGTCTTTAGAAATCAACTCGTTGATTTTTACTTCGCCTGAAGTTGGTTCCGGATTCGGATTCGGATTAGTTTCCGTTTCTTCGTCTTTGTTGCAAGCGGTAGCCATTAAGATAGCACCCATTGCTAAACTTCCAATAATTAGATTAATCTTTTTCATGATCATGATTGTTTAGTTATAAAATTAAGTGTTTGTTAATATTTAGATTTTTAGAAATCTACTTCGCAACGGAATTGAATAAAACCATAGCGCTCGCCGGGTTGCCCCTTGCTTGCGTCCACTTTTGACCAGTCTTTGGTCAGATTGCCGTTCGAGTCGTATCCGATATATAGTTTGTCTTTACCATTAGCATAACGGTCGTGGTCGGCATAAGTATAGTTCAACATAAATTTAATGTTGGAATTAACGTGGTAGTTAATACCAAAGGTATAAGCGTTGGCGCCACCACCATAAATTTGTGCATCAAAGTCGTTGAGACTCAAATAATCGTAGCGTGCTGCCAATTCGATATCACCCCACTTGCGTCCTCTTTTTACACGGGTAAATTCGGCCTCGCCGCTATTGTATTGGTAGCGTCCGCCAAAAATCAGC
>CAYUAN010000342.1:0-3403 GCA_964442545.1 uncultured Prolixibacteraceae bacterium
CGAGCTTGGTGCTGAAACAGCAGTGCAGTCGCGATAGAATTTCAGTTTGATTTTGTAATTATAACCTGAGATATGAGTATAGGATATACTAATACCCGAAAAATTACAAGCTCGTGCTTCTTTTGGTGTGAGAAAGAATAAGCCCGATAAGATGCTGATTATTAGGATAAATCTTTTCATTGTTTTCACGTTCTATTGGACAATTATTTTTTGATGGGAACTGAATTGCTCATTAAAAATATGGAGCATATAAAAGCCCGAAGTCCTGGATTTGTCAAGGGGAATTATGGTTTTATTTCCATAAAAAGTTTTAGAAATAAGCATGCGCCCGTTGGCGTCAAACAGCTCTATCCGGCTGCTTTGTGCCCTATTATTCTTTAGTTCAATGTGAATAATATCCCGGGCGGGATTGGGAAAAACTTTGCATTCCGGCTTTTGCATTTCTTCCATGCCCGTATAGGTAAATGTAACACGAATGCTGTCGGAACGCGAGCAACCGCCGCGATTGAAAATCGTACCGCTGACCGGATTGCTGAAATTCGTCATGGAGGTGAGTGTCAATATTTGGGTGGTATCTCCCGTGCTCCACAGATAGCGGTGGGCTTTAGGCAGTTTCAGGAACAAGGCGTGCGTAAAATACAGATTTGTATCATTGCCCAGGACAAAGCTGTCCGGCTTGTCTTCGAAAATGATGTAATAGGTATGGGCACGGATAAGATTGAAGGGGCAGGAGCTGTCGCCTGCCAAAAAAGTGAGCCGGGAAATATTATTTTTGACCGAATCGGCGGGTTGCCATGAGAAATACGCCAGTCCGCTTGTATTATTAAAAATGGCCGTACTGCTGCCCGGTAGCGTGTTAAGCGCTTTGATATAGCTTTTCCCCGATAGGCCTATATCGCTGTCGCTGCTTTGAAAAATCAGATTTATTGAAGTATTGGAATTCGATTTGCAGAAGAACAGACTGTCGCCTGAGCGACTGATTGTAGAACTGTTCATGGTCAGTTGCGGCAAATGATAGGAGGTTTGAAAAATATAAAACGCCATCTCCCGGTAAAATGTGCCGACATAAACATAGTTTCCGTTTACTTTATGATACTGTTCGGCTTTTATCCCGGTCAGGAAATAGCCGGTTTCGGTGGGCTTAAAACTTAACATCCCGCTGGTGGAGTCCAGTTGTATCGGAACGGCCGATTGCACAAAATGAGCGGCGGAATATCCGCTATCGTAAACTATTTGGGTAGAGTCGTAGGTGTAGGGTGCATAAAACGAATAGACTACGGAGTCGCCTGTGGGAATATCTGCGGCGAAGCTGATGTGATTTAAGCGGTCTTTCGCCACATCGTGCACGGGATAAGCTGGGTAGCTTAAGGTTTCCGGATATCCGTTTTGCGTGCTGATAAGCAGGTGCATGCGCCAGGCGTTCAATTGATAAAATGTGTTGCTTAATCCCCATCGTCCTCCTCCCTGATAAATAGAAATGCGCCATTGATATCCCGGAGATAAGAAAACAGTATCCATAAAATAGGCGCTCATAAGTCCGGGGACATTATAATTCGGCGCTTGACTGCAAGAGGTGTTGGTGCTATTACATGCATTGGAAATCTCAAGTCCGGACAGGCTGTTCACTCTGGGTATTTGCGCCATATAAACCTGGTTCGGGTTCCCCATGCGTATGCGCTTCATCATAACATAGTTGGGCAAGGCACAACTGCTACAGCCCTTAAATCCTGTAAAGATTATGAGGTATGCACTGTCGGATAAATGCTTTAGCGAGAGTTGCCCGCCGACCAGTCCATTGGCCCGGACTTTAAATTGGGCGAAGAAAACAAATATAAATGCAAGAACTATCGGGAATATCTTTTTCATTATTATTAAAATATTATAACCACTTGCTTAAGTGACAAGAATACAATAGCTTTGGTTGCATTGAAATTAACAACTAATTAGGAAGTTATAATTCGCTAATGCCGGATATTTTCCAATGGATAGTTCCGGGTTTAATCCCAAATAACTTGTACTAAGCAGTTTACTTTCTCATCCTCACTGCGCATCAGCTGATGCACATAAATATGCTCCTTGGTTTCCTGGCTTAAAATAAGAAGCTCGTCTCCAAAGCGGGCCTCGGTTTTGAAATTTATATCCATGGATTTTATGTGGTGCGCGGCATGAAACTCCGGTGTATAAGTATCCATTATCGCCCGGATGTATTTTGTGTTATTCATATGGCCCACCATATCCAGGTCGGAATATTTTACTTCGTAAGTCTTTGGCCGCTGGTCTTCAATCTTCACTCTGATATTTTGAACGGGCAGTCCGGTGGCTGTTTGCTCCGGTTTCATCTTCAGCGGAAAATTCATTTGCTCCACCAGTTGCGGGCGTCGTTTTTCGGTATGAAAAAGTATCCAGTTTGTAGTGGCGGTGAGTAGCTCGTTTCCTTGTTTGTCGAGCCAGCGAAAATCGCGACGCGATAAAAATCGATTATTATTCACCACCCAGGTTTGTATCAGTACTTCCTCTTCCCAGCGGGGTAGGCGTTGTACCTCAATGCGAATTCCGCTGAGCACCCACACCATCTGTTGTTTGATTACCTGGCGATACCCGAAACCGATATTGTTGGCATGCTCGCCGGCTATTTCCTGCAGGTATTCACTTATGGCGGTTGCTGTAATAAAATTGCTGCGGTCCACATCGAAAGAGCGAACCTTAAAACGGTATTCCCAAAAATTTGTATCTTTCATAGAATACAAACTTAAATGAAAAAGGCCTTGAAAAAACAAGGCCTTTTATTTAGTCAATCTTAACAATATCCCGTATGCCGAGATAGCTTGGTTGGATAACCCAATTTCCTGCGGCATCGATTATGCCCCATTTGCCGTTATATTTTGCGGCGGCATAACCATTGTGGAAATCCCGGGCATTTTCAAATTTAGGTTTTATTACCCAAACACCGGCGGCATCAAAAAAACCTACCAAACCATTTTGTTTTCCTTTGGCCAGGCCTTCGTAAAAGTCGCCGTACAGCTCGGTTTTAATCTCCATCAGTTTACCTTCCCGGTCAACATACATCCAGTTTCCGTTTTTCTTTACCCGGGCCAAACCGCTTGTCGCATCGAAGTTTTTGGCGGCCTCAAATTGGGGCTTAATCACCCAGTTTCCTTCTTTGTCGATAAAGCCGATTAATCCGGAAACATCACGGGCCCATGCCAGTCCGTTGCGGAAATAGCCCACTCCTTTGAAATTCGCCCGGATAATTTCTTTGCCTTGTGTGTTGATAAAACCGTAGAGCTTGGCATCGTTCATATACGGGGCCAGCATTTCGGTGAATTGCTTAGTTCGGATAATGCCCGGAATATCAATCAGGGTCTCTTTTCCGTTTGTGTCGATTACGAAAAACTTATTTCCG
>CAYUAN010000343.1:0-2485 GCA_964442545.1 uncultured Prolixibacteraceae bacterium
AGCGCGCAGCGCGAAGCGGACTCGGACCGTGCAAAACCCAATTCATTCCAATAATCCACCGAGAAAGAATCCTTCCCTTTTCAAAAGGGGGGGACAATCGAAGCCGCCTGCGTACACAATCAATCCGTTAATACCGTCATTTATCACTCGCTATACGTGTATTTTTAACGTACCTTTGCCTTAAATAAAGTAACAATGAGTGAACAAAAACATAAAGCCGGATTTGTAAATATTCTGGGGAGTCCCAATGTGGGTAAGTCCACGCTGATGAACGCTTTGGTAGGGGAAAACCTGTCCATAATTACCGCCAAGGTGCAGACCACGCGCCACCGGATTATGGGAATGCTGAACGGTGAGGATTTTCAAATTGTTTTTTCTGATACGCCCGGCATTATCGACAAGCCAGGTTATAAGCTGCACGCGGCCATGATGTCCTATGTGGAATCGGCTTTGGAAGATGCCGATATCTTTCTGTATGTGACGGAAGTAAACGGGGACACCTTGCATGAGGATATTTTGAAAAAAATGCAGCAATCGGACTCCCGCATTATTGTTTTGTTGAACAAAATCGACCTTTCGAATCAGGAACAACTCGAACAGCGGGTACAGTTTTGGAAAGAGCAATTGCCCAAAGCGGATATCCTCCCGATTTCGGCTTTGCATAAGTTCAATGTGGATACGCTGCTGAATCGGCTGATCGAGCTTTTGCCCGAAAGCCCGCCTTTTTACCCCAAGGATGAACTGACGGATAAGACGATGCGCTTTTTCGTTTCCGAAATTATCCGCGAAAAAATATTGCTGAATTACAAAAAAGAAATTCCTTATTCCACGGAAGTGGTGGTGGAAGAATATAAAGAAACGGATGAGCGGATTGATATCCGGGCAACAATTTATGTAATTCGCGAGACACAAAAGATGATTATTATCGGTAAAGGCGGCCAAGCGATAAAACGTCTTGGAATTGATGCCCGAAAAGATATAGAGGAGTTTGTGGGCAAGCATATTTACCTCGATTTATCGGTGAAAGTAGCCAAAGACTGGCGCGAAAACGAGAAGCAACTGAAACGTTTTGGATATACACTCTAACAGATTTTATATGAAGACTTTTTGGATGATTTTGCTGCTGCTGTTTCCTTTTGGAATAATGGCGCAGAAGACCATGCGCTATGAAGGTTCGTATCCGAATCGACGCAATGAGAAAGCCACGGCAAGCTATACCTATTACAAAGACGCCAAAACGGGCAAGCAGGTAAAACACGGCAGTTTTCGTTACAATGTGAAGATTAAAGGCACGCAGAATCGCTTATATCGTAATATCACGGGCGAATACAAAAACGGTTGGAAAGATGGCCTGTGGACTTATTCGGTGAGCAGCAAGGATTACAATTTGAAAAACGACGGCTGGTTTTATTCGCTGAGTATTCAGATGGAAGCCAACTATGCCAACGGCTGGCCGGACGGCAGTTGGACTTATACGGCCTTTGTCAAAAAACGCAAAAGTGCCTACAAAAACGGACAAAAAAAGTGGCAGGCCTACCAAACGGTGGAAGATGTGCGAATAAAACTGAATTTTAATCAAGGGGTATTGGTTGACTCCCTTTGGATACGCAACCCGCAGGGGAAAAGTGTTTTTGCCTTGATGGATGAGCATGGCTTTCTGATTAATGATTTCCGTATTGTCTCGTCGGACAAGGAAATGAACATGCATTTTGAGGACGGTTTTATGATTAGCGAGCAGGATGTGTCCGGCAAGGCGATTTATGATTATTACAAAAAACATCGCGCCAATCTGATGGCGGCAGGTGCCCGTCTGGATACGGTATCGCTTTTTAGTCAAAAGACATGCATGATTTCCGCTGTGCTGAACAAGCAGGTATTTAACGACGATTATTTTAATTATTTATACATCGACGGCGACAGGATGATATCCTTCAAAGGGTCACGCAAAACGATGATGGTAAATTACCGGGGATTGCTCTTTGAGATGGTATAACCGCATTAATACCTTTTTCAAGAAGAACTCCCATGCTTGCAACTGTCCATTTTAAAGGAAAATCAGCTATAACAACTGTACATTCCATTTTATTATCAAAAATTGGTGCATAAATACCTAATGGTCCACGACTTACATTTATCATAAGTCTATGTTCATCATATTCATCAAAAAAAGGTTCATTAACTTCAATAGTCTTATAACAAGCTTCTTCCATCTCTTCAATAGTTAAATGTATTGGTATTCTTAAAATATGAAGTCCTGCATATAATCTTTCAAGATGTTCTCTTAATTTAAATTGTTTTTTATTAAATGATCTTGTCATCTCAAAAACCATATCTCCAAACATTAAAGCACTATCAAATATAGATATTTTTGCATCTTTCTCTTTTACAAAATTACCGTTTAGATAGACTAATCGTCTATTTTCCATATTTTACTTTACCTCATCTTCTAATAACTTATCTAATTTATTTTTAAACTCTTTATCAT
>CAYUAN010000344.1:0-3294 GCA_964442545.1 uncultured Prolixibacteraceae bacterium
AAATCTTCGGGCAAGTCGCTTTTATCCCGCATTATCAGCCAGCCGATGCCTGGATAAACCAGTCCGTATTTATGGCCCGATACATTGATGGAATGTACGTGCGACAAGCGGAAATCCCACTTGAAACCGGGATACAGGAAGGGAAGAATAAATCCCCCGCTGGCTCCGTCCACATGAATGGGTATATATAAGCCCGTTTCTTTTTCCAGCTCTTCGAGCATCGCGTTTATTTCCTGCACGGGGTCAAGTTGTCCGGTAAAGGTGGTGCCCATTACCACTCCCACACAAATGGTATTTTCATCAATGCGCTTCCGCACCTCTTCGGCAGTAATTATGTAGCGGTCTTTTTTCATGGGAATAATGCGCATTTCCACATCGAAATAGCGGGCAAATTTTTCCCATACCACATGCACATCGGCACCAATGACCATATTCGGATTTTGGGCGGGTTTCCCGGCCGCTTTCATTCTTTTGCGCCACGACCATTTATGGGCCAACAAACCCAGCATAATGGCCTCGGACGAGCCCAGGGTGGCCGTTCCAATCGGGTCGGTATCGGAAGGCGCGTGATATAAGTCCGCCAGCATATTCACCACGCGTTCCTGAATAACACCTGTTTGCGGATATTCATCCTGGTCCACAAGGTTTTTATTCAATGTGTCCAGAATCAATTTTTCGGCTTGCGGCTCCATCCATGTGGTTACAAACGAGGCCAGGTTCAATGCCGGATTACCGTCCAGATTCAGCTCGTCGCGAATACTTTGATATACCACATCGGCATCCAGTCCTTCGGACGGAATACGGTAGCGGGGAACGGGCTTGCTGAAATAGCGGTTGGCATAGGTGATGGAAATGTTTTCTTTATCAATCTTTTTCTTCTTGTGAACTATCATGGCTTTGTGTTTTTAATTTTGATTGAAAGATACTGAAAATTATTCTATTCAATTCATTATCCGCAAAATATCTTTTTCCCACATACTCATTAAATTGCCTACTTTTGCGGCATAATATCAGAAGATTAAAGCAATGGCCCAAAGATTAGGAAAAACCCGCCCGGATAAAGGCAAAAAAAAGGATACGAAGAAACCGGCTTACGAAAAATTTTATAAAAAGAAAACAAGCGGCAGCGCGAAAAAAGCCGCCCCGGTGCGCAAGGTTGAAAAAACCGAATATTCGGGTTTTGACAAAGACGGCTATATGCGCCTGAATAAATATATTGCCAAGTCGGGCGTTTGTTCCCGCCGCGAGGCCGATAAACTGATTGAAACGGGCGCCATTACCGTAAACGGCAAAATCGTTACGGAGATGGGGCATAAGGTGCACCGGCGCGACAAGGTAATGCTTGAAGGCCAGCTGCTCCGTGCCGAGCAATTGCATTATATTTTGCTGAATAAGCCCAAGGGTTTTATCACAACAACGGATGATCCGCAAGAACGCAAAACCGTGATGACGCTGGTGGAAAAAGCCACCAACGACCGCATTTACCCTGTGGGCCGTTTGGATATGAAAACCACCGGGCTGCTGCTCTTTACCAATGACGGCGACTTGGCCAAAAAACTTACCCATCCCAAACACCGGGTGCGCAAAGTGTATCAGGTAACATTGGACAAGCCCCTGACTAAAACCGATATGCAAAAAATCGTGGACGGCTTGACCTTGGAGGATGGAGAAATCATTGTGGATAAAATTGCCTATGTGGATGGTTCCGATAATAAAAAGGAGGTGGGTATTCAGCTGCATTCGGGCCGCAACCGAATTGTGCGCCGCATATTCGAACATCTGGGCTACGAAGTGCTGAAACTCGACCGTGTAGTGTTTGCGGGATTAACCAAAAAAGACCTGCCGCGCGGACGTTGGCGCAGGTTGACACCCAAAGAGGTGGATTTTCTGAAAATGATTTAAGCTAAAAACTACTTTTTCACGTTTGTAGAAAAACATAAATAGTAATGAAGAAATCAGGTAAGCGGATTTTGAAGAGGATATTTTGGATATTCACTTTGCTGCTTGTGCTTTTGGTTGCCGGAGGAGTAAGCCTGGCCTATATCTACGAAGATGAGGTGAAGCAATATGTGGTGGAGCAAATCAACAAACAAAGCAAAACCAAGATTAAAGTCGAGAAAATTGAGTTAAGCTTTTTGCGGCGTTTTCCCATGGCGGCTCTGGAATTTAAAAATGTAGAAGTGGCCGAAGCTCTGGAAAGCGGAACGGCGGGAAATCTTTTGCAAGCCGAGAATATCTTCCTGAAATTTAATGTGATTGACTTAATTCAGAACCGTATGGTGCTGAAGAATGTGGAAATTGTCGGGGCCAAACTTAATCTGGTGGTCTTTGAAAACGGAAGTGATAATTTTCATGTGTTTGAAGTGGCGGATACGGGAAAATCAAATTTGTTACTGGAGCTGAATCGGGTATCATTGCATAAATCCGAACTGCATTATTCAAACTATGCCTCAAAGCAATACCTGGATTTGAAGATAAACAAGATTCTATTGTCCGGGAAATTTTCCGAAGCGGGCTTCGATATCAATGTCAGCGGGAACACCCTGATCCGGCAGTATAATTCGGAAGATTATCTGATGTTAAGCAATAAGACTTTGGCTTTGGATGTGGATTTCGGACTGGATACGCAAAGCGGCAGTTATATTGTACGGCGCGGAAACATATCGTATGACGGTATTCCTTTGGCGGCTTCGGGTACCCTTCGCAAAGCCAAACAAGGCGTTTACCTCGATTTGAAAATGAAATCGGGCACACTGACGATTAAGCACTTGCTGAACAGTCTGCCCGATTCTTACAAACAATCGTTTTCCGATTACCGCCTTAGCGGAAACATAAGCATTAATGCCGGGGTAAAAGGCCTGGCGGTGGCCCGCAGTGTGCCGCATATCAATATCGATGTGGCGGTACATGATGCCGGAATTACCCACAAACCCACAGGTACGGAGCTCGATCAGCTAAATTTGAAAGTTCACTATTCCAACGGGAAGAAAAATTCTTTGCACAGCTCGCAAATACGGGTGGACGACTTTCGTTTCCGGATGAAATCAGGGAGCTTCAGGGGAAAATTGCTACTGAGTGATTTTCTGAATACCCGCTTTCAGCTTCAGCTGGATGCCGATTTGAATATGGACGAACTGTTTGCTTTTACGGGTAAGTTATACGGTATTCAAAAACTGTCGGGCAAGGCCGGCGCTCAACTGAAAATGGAGGGGCGCATCAAAGGTCTGGTCGGTGCGAAAGCGGTGGAATTATTGGCTTATGATTATCGAGCCAAAATAAGCATGAACGGCTTGA
>CAYUAN010000345.1:0-2410 GCA_964442545.1 uncultured Prolixibacteraceae bacterium
TTCATCAGCGGATCCATCCGGTGACAGAACAATAGCATTCTTTAAATGGGATGGTAGTACAAGCACAGATTGGACAGTGGCTTCCAACTGGGAGAATAACACGGTACCTACAAGTTCCGATAATGTATATATTCCGGCAGGAACGACATATTCTCCCACATTACCTGATAATAAATGGGGAAACTGCAGGGATTTAATTATTGAATCCGGTGCGACACTGACAGTTGAAAATTCATCTAGGGCATTACGTATATATAATAATTTAGAGAATAATGGTACAATAAATCAAACAGGAAGTAATGATATTTACCTATTCGGGACTGATAGTTATATAAAAGGAAGTGGTGTTTTTACAACTGCAAGATTTAGAATAAGGAATACTTCAGGTAATGAACATTATACTTTGTTGAATGATTTAAGTTGTTATCGTTTTCAACTGGATGCTACCGGCCCCAGACTGGATGTGGGGGATTATAATCTTACTCTTTCTAATGATTTGGTTGCAAATAGTTCAACAACTTTAGCCATAGGAAGTGGTTCAATAACTGTGGGTACGAGTGTGACTCTAAATGGTACATTTTCACCGGGAACAGGTACATTTTTCTATAATGGATCAAATTCACAAACAATAGTAAATAAGACCTATTATAACCTGAAGATAAAAGTCAATTCCGGAACACGAACATTAACAAATGTTTCCAATAATATGGAGAATTTGGAGTTAACCGGTTCCGGTACTGCGGAGTTAGATGATGATATTGATATCGACGGAGACATAACCATCGGCTCAGGGGTTACGTTGGACCAAAACGGCTACGATATGAATATCGGAAAAGATTGGACCAATAACGGAACAGCAAGTCTGTCGGGTTCCAATACGGTTACATTTGACGGAATCGGATCATCTCATATATACGGAGCTACAAACTTTTACGATTTAACAATTAATAAATCAACAGGAGATGTTTATTCCGATGGAACAAATCATATTACAAACACTTTGACACTGAACAACGGTGTGTTATATAGCAGCTCCAATACTGCTGTGATTGTTGATGCCGGAGCCACAATTTCCGGCGGAAGTTCATCATCATATGTGGATGGTCCTTTGCGCTGCGACGGTACGGTAGCACGTGTTTTCCCCATTGGCGATTTCCGTAAATATGCACCTTGTGCGTTAAGTTCGCACGCGTCTGCCGAGGTGGTAGCGGAATACCATAAAGATGCATATTCAAATACTTCCAGTTTCAATACACCTCTAACCAAGGTAAGTCTTAATGAATATTGGAATATCACGCCTTCAGCAAGCATTACTGCGGATGTAACATTATATTGGTATGACGGCTCCTGGAGTGGTATCGGCAGTTTATCTGATTTGCGTGTGGCGCATTGGAACGGAAGCTCCTGGGATAATCAAAGCGGCACACTTTCGACTACGGGAAATACTTCATCGGGAACCATTAAAGTAACAAGCGTAAGCAGTTTCAGTCCGTTTACTTTCGGAACCATTGACAATACAACCAACCCGCTGCCTGTTTCGCTCTTAAGCTTTGAAGCGGAGGTGGTAAACGGGAATGTGGAACTTAGCTGGCAGACCGCCACAGAAGAAAACAATAATTATTTCATTATCGAGCGTTCGCGCGACGGAGTAGAGGTGGAGCAGGTAGGAACCGTAAAAGGTGCCGGAAATTCCAATGTGTTGCGCAATTATAATCTGACGGATTATAATCCTTATGGAGGAACATCCTATTACCGTTTGGTGCAGGTGGATAATAATGGCCAAAGCGAAACTTTTGAATGGCGTGCCGTATCAATAGCTGCTCCGGAGAAAATTAAGGCAACGGCATATCCCAATCCATTAAGCGGGGATGCTTTGAATTTGGAATTGGAAAATCTGACCGGCAAGATTAATATCACCATATTTGATATGGCCGGACGAGAACTATATAACCGGAACTATACTATTACCGAATCTTATTCGACCCTCATAATACATCCGGATTTGCCCAAGGGGATATACAGCATTCGCATACAAAACGAAACAAACAGTCTGTCGAAGCGCTTGATTGTTGAGTAAAAGCAATATAAAATAAGTTGTAAGAGCCGGGAAATTTCCCGGCTTTTTTATTTGCTTAGGTTCTAAGAATGAATAAATAATATCAAACAAAGAAAAAATCTCAAAACAAGATGTATTTCTAAAAATAGTTATATATTTGCAGCCGCATTTCGGTAAAAAAATACCGGATTGTTCGTTAATCGCTAATTAGTAAATTTATTATTATTATGAAAAGGATACACTTAGGAGTATTTGTTGTATTACTGTTTTTTGTAAATACAGTTTTTGGTCAGTCGTTTAATTATAGCACTGCTGATGGAAATTTGGGTACAACCTACTCATGGATTGATTGTT
>CAYUAN010000346.1:0-5554 GCA_964442545.1 uncultured Prolixibacteraceae bacterium
ACTTAAAAAACTTATTATTCAATAAAACAGCGCTTATTTGAGCGCCTGAAAAACCATCGCAAGCGATGGTTTTTTTTATAAAATTTTGACTATGACAAAAGCCGTGGGGCAAATATGTGGCGCACGAATGATCTACAGCAATTAAAAACACACTGATAAATAACGAATATTTGCAATTTGTTGATAATTGGTATCTTTGCCGCCGGTTTTTAGTTTTACCTAAAATCAAAATCAAGGAAAATCAGAAAATAAACATTAAAAAATAAAAATAATGGCAAAAACAGAAATTAAACTGAATTGGAAAAAGAAAATGGCTTTTGACGCCGAAGTAAACGGACACATTATTCCTTTGGATGCCGAAGAGCATGTGGGAGGAGAAAACTACGGACCGCGCCCGAAACCATTGACCTTGGTTTCACTGGGCGGTTGTACCGGAATGGATGTGGTTTCGATTCTCGGTAAAATGCGTGTAGAGCTGGATGGTTTTGATGTGCATGTGAGCGGAGAACTTACCGACGAGCATCCCAAATACTTCCACAAAATACACATCGTATATACATTCAAAGGAAAAGACTTGCCGATGGAAAAACTGAAAAAGGCGATTGACCTTTCTCAGGATCGTTATTGCGGTGTTACGGCTATGTTAAACAAAGTGGCCGAAATTACCCACGAAATTGTGATTGAGGAATAAACACCCAAAATACTTGATAAAAAACGGATGTGCATTTGCCATCCGTTTTTTTTATTTATAAAGATTTTGCGCGCTAATCAACTCCACCAATTCGCTTACAATCATGGCGGTGGCGCCCCAGATTTCCAAACCTTTCACATCGTAATAAGGAGCCGAGCGGTCCATTCCGCTGGTGGTTTTGTAAAATACTTTGCGCTTTACATTCCCGGGCTGCAACAGCATACTCAAAGGCACTTCCACCACCTCCTCCACCTCATCGGGATTAATACGGTATTTTGGAGGCCTTTTAACCACGCCCACAAAAACAGCCACATCGAAATTGGAAGGCGGGATAAATAAATCGCTCAGCTTACCCAATAGATCAATCTCATCCGCTTTAATACCAATTTCCTCCTTCACTTCACGTAAAGCGGTTTGGAGCAAATCCGCATCACTATCATCTTTTTGCCCGCCCGGAAACGATACTTGCCCCCGGTGTACTTTCAGGCGTGGAGAGCGTTTGGTAAAAATCAAACTCAAATCCTCGGCAAAAGGATTCAATAGGATCATTACCGCGCTTTTACGGGGCGATTTATCCGGATTTCGCTTGCGGATTTCCTCGGAACGAAATTCGGGAGCCATACGCAACTGTGCTTCCAATCCTCCCTTTTCCCCGGCCAAAGCCCGTTTCAGTTTCTGAATAAATTGCTCCATTATTGTCTTATTGACAGGTCTAGCACTAATTCATTTACGCCCCAGCAGGTAGAATCACATACTGTTTTGCCCTGCTTTACCAGATTGCCACCGTCAATCACCTTAATGGTTTTGCCATCTACCTGATAAGTGGCTATCGCGCTGTAATATTCGTTTACCGGCATAATGTAGGTAACGGATGCATCAAAAGCCGTGTCCGTAAAAAATAAGCTCCCCTCGTCCACCGTACCTTTATAAACCTCGAAAACCACAAAATGAGTTTGCCTGTTAATACTGAAATCAAAACGCACACCCGATTCAAAGGGTTCTTGCGTATTACAGTCCTCGTAATAGTAATGATCACAATCTTCCACATTGGGTAAATCCACCTTTTCCTGTTCACAGGACGTAAACAAAAGCAACAGTAACCAAAATATACGTTTCATGATTACAGCCATATTAATTGAAATGTTTTTGGTTTGCGAATAAAATTTATGCGGTAGCCTACGCCCAATACAATCTTATGCGGAGCGATTTCATATAAATTATAATCGGAATATTCGTAGGCAATATTCAATTGCAGATTATCCCGGACCAGGCGAATACCTACACGAGGCACAAGAGCAAATGGATAATCCAGTTTCCGGCTCAGGCCGTCATAGCTACCAAACATCCAACGCGCACTCAATTGCACATAAGGTTGCAAATCGGCATTACCCATTGGTACGATAAAATATTTCTCCAGTGCAAAGTCAAAATACCGCCGGTGCTCCCACAATTGTTCCAAGCCGTAATCGGTTTCCCGTAATATGGCTTTTTCTTTAAAACGGGTGCCGTAACTCAAATGCACCGCTGTTTTATATTTGATATCCGTTGCCCCGAGGCCGATATCAAAAAATATGTCTTTGTTATTGAAAACAAAAGCGGCATCCACCGTCAGGGTACTGTAATAAGGCAAAATTCCGGCAGTATATCCTTTTGCCTTCAGCTTTTGCACCAAGGGCCTATCATTATAAAAATACGCCAAAATCAGGGGATTGGTTTCCTTATTACTAAACGCCTCTGCCCCGGGGCGTTCCGGCTCCAGCCGCTCAAAAGCATAGCTATTCTCATTGAGCAAGCTCCAAGCATAAGGTTTATATTTTTTCAAGGGCATCTGCTCCGGTTTGGCTCCGGCGGCTATTAGCAAATCAAACATCGCCGTATCATTATTGATAATGGCCGTTTTCAAAGGATTGTAACCATATTTATTCGCGGCATCAGGATTAAGTTTTTTGGCAAGCAGGCGGCGGGCAATGGCCGTGTCTCCCACCATCGCGGCCAGGGTAAGGGCATTGGTTTGATACACCGTTTTCCGTTCCGGATCGGCCCCGTAAAACAGCAACATATCCGCAATGGCGAAATCACCCTGCGCAATCGCATATAAAAGTGCCGTAGCCCCGTATTGATCCTGCGCGTCCAAATCGGCACCACTGTATGCCAGGTATTCGGCAATATCAAAATCCCCGGTATATGCCGCACTCATCAGCGGGGTAAATCCGTCATACAGGCCCAGATTCATATCGGCACCATTATACACCAGTATTTTTACAATATCCAAATGATGATTTTGCGTGGCATAAAACAAGGCGGTACCGCCCATATCATCCCGGAAATCAATATCGGGTTTTGTTTTCAGAATCTGAATCACGGTTTCCGTTTTCCCCTGCTCGGCTGCGGCAATCAAGGTGGCACCGGCTAATGCTTTATCCGTTTGCGCCTGCACGGCCGAAAATAGAAAAATCAGAAAAATGAATCCCGTTATGCGCATCCTATTCCCCTCCGTATTGTATGGCCCGAAAGCGAAAACCTTTTTTACTGAAATGAGCCAAGGTCCCGCGCAAGGCAGGGAGCATCCGCTCTTTGGCTTTCAGGCTGTCGTGAAACACTATGATGGAGCCGCTTTTAGAATGGCGCAGCACATTGTTCAGGCATTTTTCGGGACTGATTTTCAAATCGAAATCACCACTCAGAACCGACCATAAAACAATACGGTAACTTTTTTTCAGTTCCGCTATTTGCCGTGTACGGATACGGCCATAAGGGGGACGGAATAATTTACTGTCAATAATTTCCGCAGCCTTTTGCACATTCTTGAAATAGGTAAAATCCGGCACCTTCACGCCATTCAAATGATTGTAGGTATGGTTCCCGATACTGTGCCCTTCGGCAATGATGCGCTGTACAATTTCAGGATAACGCTGCACATTTTCACCCACCATAAAGAAGGTGGCCTTGGCCTGGAACTGTGCCAAAATATCCAATACCTCGGGGGTTACTTCCGGCTCCGGACCGTCGTCAAAAGTGATAAACAGATTCTTCTCGCCGGTCTTAATTTTCCATAGCAAGGACTTCCGCGACAGCTCCGTAATGATATATGGTGATTTTACCAGGTACAAAATGCTATTAAATTTCTCTTAGAACTTTTTCCAGGTGCATATCAAACTCATAACGCAGTCCCTGAATCTCATTGAATTTCTCGGTATCAATGACCGTGGTAAAAATAACCTCGGGCAATGTTTTGACTTTCTTGGCCAAATCGGCTACAAAATCATCGTCAATCTCGCCTTCGAGAATAATAAAGAAATCAATATTCTTAAACTCCGCATTCAGGCGGTGCGCATTCGATTTATTGGAAATCAAATAATAATTAATCAGATTATCATGGTCGATATACAGATAAAGCGAATAAACAAATTCGTGTCCGCCTTTGGTAAACTTGAATGCCTCCACATTCTTAAACTGCAAATTCAGTTTTTTAACCAAATGAAAAACCATTTGGTATTCCCGTACATTACTGCTTATTCCGATAAAGCGATACGGATTTTCATCGTCATATTCCAGAAGTAATTTCTTGGCCATTACACTTGCGTTAATTTGAAATGCCTTGTTTTTTTGAAGTTCAAAATTATTCATTTTTCCCGTGCCGCCGCTTGTTTATTTCTACAAGCACAAAATGAGATTTAGCATACAACATCCTTCTTGCTGTTCTTCATTTCGACTTTCACGGCCTGAGACCGCGCAGCACAACGAACCGGTTGAACTTATCCTCCTTTACTCCGGTAAAAAAAACACACAGGAATTCCAAAAGGGCTCAATCTGTTTCTCCCGGGTTTATAACAATCCCCCGTTGAAATTTTCTGCTTACCGAACATAATAATCACCGCTTTTTCATCGTATTTTTATCGACTGTCGGGCAAAAGGCGTAATAAAAATTAGTGTACCTTTGCATGACAACTTAAAACAAAGCAAATGAACAGTTTTATCTTATTGGGTTTTATGGGTGGATATGAGGTAATTATCGTTTTGGTAATTATCGTTCTTTTATTTGGCGGCCGTAAAATCCCCGAACTGATGCGCGGAGTGGGCAAAGGTGTGAAAGAATTTAAGAAAGGTGTGGAAGAAGCCGATACTAAGCCCTCAGATTCAGACGACAAAAAAGAAATTAAATAATCCGGAACATTATTTTTCTATGAGGAGATTAGGCATTCTTAGTTTTCTGCTTTTATTATCTGTCAGCAGTTTTGCCGATCACGACCCCATCGAAAAAAACCGGGATACTGAGCAGGACAGCACTACTGCCTCCGTTGCGTATGACGATCCCTTTTTAATGTATTGCGACAGCGTATATGCCAACGCCATGGCCGCAACGCCTGATTCCAAACCCTGGATGAATTATTATGATTTCGGAAGCGATTCCATTCCCAGCTATTTAGACACTACCTATCGCGAGCGCATCGCCTATATGGATATTAGCTCGCCCTTCAGTTTTCGCTATAACGAGGATGTGCGCAAAATGATTTTCTATTATGCCGAGCGTCGTCCGGGTTTGATTTCCCGCGCGTTGAGCAGCAAAGAACTCTATTTTCCGCTTTTCGAAGAAATGCTGGATCGCTATCAGTTGCCACAAGAATTGAAATACCTGGCCATCGTTGAATCGGCCCTGAATCCCAAGGCGCGATCACGGGCGGGAGCTGTTGGTTTGTGGCAGTTTATGCCGGCCACCGGCAGACTCTACGGGCTACGGGCAAATTCCCGCGTGGACGACCGCATGAATCCCTATAAAGCCACCGAAGCAGCCTGTCAGCACTTCGTGGATTTGTATGAAACCTACCAGGACTGGAATCTGGTTTGGCGGCCTATAATGCCGGG
>CAYUAN010000347.1:0-3167 GCA_964442545.1 uncultured Prolixibacteraceae bacterium
TTCCAAAAACCGAAATAGCCGGCCCCGGCCAGCCAGGTTTGGTTTTCAGTATAGCCGCCGCCACCAGCTACAACATCGGGCATACGAAATTCACCCGGCTTTTTATCTTTTTTCGGAATAAAAAACACCGCCGCTCCTACAGCGCCATAGCCTACAGCCGGTTCGGTAATGGGCATAATAACCGGCAAAAAGCCATGAAGATTATACAGATAATAGCTCAGGTCTATAGCGCCGTCCAGAGTGTCTCGCAAAGGTTTTTCGGGTTTATGCTGCTCCTGGGCATTCAGATTCCCTGCTCCGGCAAAAAGCATCGCCAGAAAAAACATTGCGAAAATAATGTACCGTTTCGACATCGCGCAAAAGCTTATTCCGTTTACTTATTATTATTTTGTTGCTGGTCCATGTATTGTTGTTCCTCTTCGGGCGACAACCATCCACCACCCAATGCCTGGTAAAGATTAATGTATGATATCAAGAGGTTCAGTCGGGTGTTCAGCAAATTCAGTTGGGCGGTAAATGATTCCCTCTGCTGCTCCAAGACCTCCAAATAAGTGGTATTTCCTTCATTATACCGTATATAGGAAAGTTCCTCAGAGCTAATCGCTGTTTCGGTACGCGACTCCTGCGCTTTAAGTTCCTCGCGGAAAGTAGCAATATTTACCAGAGCATCTTCCACATCCTTAAAAGCCAGGATGATGGCCTTTTCGTAATCATGTTGCGCCATTTCGGCATTTTTCCGAGCTATTTCAACACGGCGTTTGTTTTTACCAAACTCAAATAAAGGCCCCAGAACCGAAGCTCCGGCCGACCAACCCAAACCCATGGTGTTAAAGGCAGACAAATCTGCGCTGGCTCCGGCCAGTCCGGTAAGATTCAATGAAGGCCAACGCAAGGCCTCCGCCACACCGATATTGGCCATTTGGGCATGATAAACCTCCTCGGCCACACGCACATCAGGACGGCGTTCCAGTAATTCGGAAGGCAGGCCGATGGGAATATCCAGCTCATATTTACAATCCTCAAACGAATTGCTTACCTGAATCCCATGGGGATTATGGCCCAATAAAAAGCTTAAGGTATTTTCACTCAAAGCCACAACCCGTTTATAAGTCGGCACCGCTACGGCGGCAATATCGCGCTGTATTTTCGCTTGATTGAAATCCATAAGCGAAATCATTCCTCCATCCAGCTTTGCTTGCATAATCGCCAAAGCGCTGTCACGGGTATTCAATGTTTGCTCGGCAATAGCCAGCTGCTCATAACCCGCCAGTAGTGTATAATAAGTAGAGGCAACAGACGAAACCAAACTCAGCTGTACCATTCGTTTTGCATACTCTGTGCTCAAATAATCAGCTTGCGCCGCCTCATTCATGCGGCGGTATTTTCCCCAAAAACCTATTTCCCAGCTAAATTGCGGATAAGCCGTAAAAGTTCCCGAGCCATTGGAATTCACTCCACTACCGTTCACACCAACCGAATAGAAAAATGACGGCCACTGATCGGCACGGACATAGCCCATATTTATCCGGGCGGATTCCACTCTTGCCGCTGCCACGAGCACATCCTTGTTTTCTTGTAAAGCCGTGCGAATTAAGGTATCCAAAACGGGATCGTCCAGCAATTCCCACCATCGCAGGTTAACCGTTTGCGTAGCATTGGTCGTATCGAAACGGAATTTAGACGGCCCGCTATAATCGGCACGCTGATAATTAGGACCCAACATACATCCGCCCATGGCCAATAGTAATCCGAAGAAAACTACGCGCAAATATTTACCGGAATTTTTAGTGTACACTTTTATCATACTTTGGCTATTATATTTCGTTTAAAAATTCGCTTTCTGTTAAACTGTTTCCGCAAAATTACGGCATCTAATAAAGCATAGGCTCCCACCACATAAATCACGGTAAGCATTACCTGAAAAACCCTTATATAAATCTCATTGGCAGCATTATCGGTACCCGTAGTCGTGCTGCCGATAATCAATACCAGAGTTGAAAATCCGGTTTTATAGAGCGTAGCTTTCGGATTGTCCGAAAACACCATGCGGGCAAAGAGTAAAGCTATGCCTAAAAACAGTACGAGAAAGAAAAAGAAATTGGGAACAATGGTCAATATTTCATAGAAAATTATGGTGATTATTCCCCCGATAATATTTCCGTAAACCTTTCCCAATCCGGCCTTTACCCCCATTTGCCGCGGCAACATCGAAAGGATTACAATATAAATCAACACCAAAAGGGCGTTTCCTCCCTGAAAAAAGATAAACAACAAAATAACCGGAAAAGTAACGATAAAGGTTTGCATGGCAAGTTGCAAACGAATTTCTTTGCTTGGCTTTTGCATGGCGGGTTTACCTTGGTCAGCGGCAGATTTTTTATGCGGCGGGTCGGGGAAAAGCGCATAAACAAACCATACCATAATCACGGTGAAAACAGATCCGAAAATCAAGGTTCCGGCTAAAATTCCGGCCCACACTTTAATGGGTATTCCGGGAATAGGCACCGGCATGGCCAATAAGGATATTAAAAGAAACATCTTGACCATAAAGGATATTTTATCGGTATAATAAATCCAAAACAGGATCAGCGCCAGTAAAGGAATATAGACCCATATCAATTGATAGAGCGCCGCCGTAAAAAAATAAGAAAACAAGGAACTGACGGCCACGATTAAAATAAAACTTACAGAATCTTTTAGGGTGGGCATTTTTGTTCCGGGGCCCAGAAAGCTCAATGCCAGCAAAGGAACAATATAGGATAAATCGCCCCCGTAATACATGGCCACACCCATAATGATGGTCGCCCCGAAAGCATAGCGCAATGCAGGGCGATAGCGCGGGTCGTAGCCCATGCTGCTTATCATATGCCAAAGCTTATCGAACATAGGAAAGCTTGGAATTTATCCATATTCTGAAGCGGGCAATTGTATTTAAAAACCCTTTGTCGCCGGTATAAACCACCACATCGGCCTGACCGCCGGCACGGCAAATTTCCCGTGCTTCGGGGTCTTTTATTTCTATAATTACCGGATAGCGCTGCGGATCCTGCAACCAGGCGGAAGAATTTTGCGGCTGCGGCAAAGCGCCCGGCTCCGAAGTATTCCCTGTTTTCACACCATAGGAAATGCTGCGCACCTTGCCCGAAAATATTTTTCCGGGCAATATG